>JAKAUH010000129.1 GCA_021818605.1 Planctomycetota bacterium | reverse complement strand
TCGGCCTGGGATGTCTGTCCGGCCGACTTCCGGTACTTCGTCGAACACGGCGAGCGGCCGGACGAGAACCTGCCCCTGGAGTGAGGCTGCGTCCCGATTCCGCGGATCGCGGGCAGAAACGCGGATAGCTCGCCCGTCGCCGTGACACTGACTCTCGATCAGGACGCGAGAGAGATGTCACCGGGGACCGCACCGATGGAAGACAACGCCGCCAGAAAAACCACAACCCGCTCGAATGCCTGGCACACGCTCTGCCGCGTCGGCTCGTTCGCCGGCTGGACCGATGGCCAGTTACTCGAGCGATTCGCCGAGAGCCAGGGCCGCGACGAGGTCGGCCAGCGCGCCTTCGAGACGCTGGTCGAGCGCCATGGCGGGGCCGTGCTGCGCGTCAGCCGCGCCGTGCTGCGCGACCCGCACGAGGCGGACGACGCGTTCCAGGCCACGTTCCTCGTGCTGGCCCGGCGGTCGCGGTCAATCCGCGATCGCGAGGCGGTCGGCGCCTGGCTGCTGGGCGTCGCCTATCGCGTCGCCGGGTGTGCCCGCGCCGCCAGGATCCGAAGGACCGCGCACGAGCAAACAGCGGCCAGAACCGCCGGGCGATACACCACCCCCGACGAGCCGAATGACTGGGCGCCGCTGCTCCGCGAAGAGATCGCCGGCCTGCCCGAGAAGTTCCGGCTGCCGCTGGTGCTTTGCTACCTCGACGGCCTGGCGCAGGACGAGGTCGCGCGCCGGCTGGGCTGGCCGATCGGCACGGTCCGCAGCCGCCTGGCCCGGGGCCGCGACCGGCTCCGCCGTCGGCTGATCCTGCGCGGTGTGACCCCGGCGATCGCCGCAACGGCCGTAACCACCTGGCGCGAGACGATCGCCGCCTCGTTGTCATTTCCCCGCGCCCTGGTGAACTGGTCCGTCGAATCCCTGGCGAATTCCGCGATGGGTTCCGTATCGACCTCGATCTCGACCTCGACCTCGACCTCGACAATTGGCGCGGCGACGGCGGCTCCGCCGGTCATCGCGCTCACCCGGGAGGTACTCAGGACCATGCTCTGGACCAGGCTCAGGCTCCACGCCGCCGCCTGGCTGACGGCCGGGCTGCTGGCCGCCGCCGGTGCGGGGACCGTCGCCGGCCGGGCTGGTGTGTTCCAGGAGCCGGGGCGGGGCGATGGTAAGAATTCGAAGGGGAACATGACGCGCAAGGGGAACGCGAACGCGACGCGCCCGCCGGCGTCGCATGACATCCTGCTGGTCTACAAGGTCATCGTCGATCGTCTCAAGGCCGCCAATCTGGGGGTGACCACGGAGGACGTCAGGAAAGCGATCGCCGCTGCCTTCGAGTTGCCCGACCCGATGACTCATCGTATGGTCTGGACCAGTCCCGACGACGGTCGCGTCATCTTCGTCCGCAAGCAGACCCCGGACGGAGCCTTCATCTCGTTCGAAAAGCTGCTGGATCTCCAGGTCGTCATTCGTTGGCGCGATCATCGCGCGCAGGGATGCCCGCTGAGGAACCTGCTCACCGTGGGCCGTGAGAACCGGTGGCGGCTCGAGGCCGAGGTCGAGGCCTGCGAGCAGGAGCTCGCGGCCGCCGAAGCCGAGCTGAAGCCAGCCGGGGCCCGAGTCCGACGAGCCCGGGCCTCGCTGGTGGCGGCCCGGGACCGGCTCAGAGCCCAGCGCGGACTGCCCGACATCCCAGCCCGGCTGGATGTCGATCTCGACGTGAACGTGCCAGGATCCGAACGTCGACCGGCGCCCGGCGATAACCTGGCCCTTTATGTGGTGAAGGTTGATCGGATCAAGGCGGCCCATTGGGGGGTCACCACGGAGGTTGTCAGGAGAGCGATCGCCGACGCCTTCGAATCGCCCCATCCCATGAGTCATCCGATGGTCTGGATCGATCCGACCAACGAGAACCAATGCTTCGTCCGCGTGCAGGCCCTCGACGGAGTCCCCATCTCGCTCGAGAAGCTGCTGGATCTCCAGGTCGTCACTCGTTGGGACGGCGGCCCTCCCATCCAGGGGTTCCCATTGAGGCGCTGGGTCACCGTGGACCGCGAGAACCGGTCGCGTCTCAAGGCCGAGGTCGAGGCCTGCGAGCAGGAGCTCGCAGCGTCCGAGGCCGAGCTAAAGCGCGCCGAGGCCAGGGCCCGCCGGGCCCGCGCCTCGATGGCAGCGGTTCGGGACCGGCTCAGAGCCCAGCGCGGAGCAACCGCCCCACCCGCGACCGGGCCGGACCGGCCCGCGGCGACCCGGAAATCAGCGGCCGGTGATCAAGGCAAACATTCTGCCATGACGGAACAGTGCATACCAGCGGGACATAGCGCAAATCGACAACCGTAAGACACCCGGACCAACATTCGATATTTGTCGATAGTCGCTATGTCCCCCTTTTTCGCCCCGGGTCCCTGTTTCGGGTCCACTGTGGAATTCTAGAATTTTACATATAGGGAAACAATAACGAACATAACATGTGTAAATATTATAAGAAGAGGCACGGCTTTTCGTCTTCCAAATATGCCAATTATGATGCCATACATAGGATATTGCAAGAGTGAAATACCGACATTAGTCATAGTGTATCCACCTTGCCTGTATGCAATATAATATGAATATGGGTAAAGAGTCTTAGCGGCGGAGTAGTTCCCGTGTCCAAGTCCAGCCGACGCGATTGAACTTAAGGCTGCTGGAATGGTCAGAAGACAGCCAATAATCGCTCCTACAACGGACCGCTGCATTCGGGAAGCTGGCCTGTCATCAGGACCGAACTCGTGATCCACTGTATTTGCCATTATCTCGATCTCATGCGTGCTGCGGTGTGGTCTCGCATCGCAGCAAGGGAAGGAAGCGAGCTCCGGATGCGACCTGGAGCATGTCAAGCCACATGGCGGCAAGATTGTCTCGATGCACTATTCGTTTATCCCGGTGGAATTATCGTTCATCACCTTCAGTCTTACCTTGTCGAAGGTCTTATTCCACGCTTGATTATATCCATAATTAAATAAAAAATGACAAAGGACAGGCATATTACTGCCGTCGAAGAATCCATGCGATCTCGCAACTGCGGAGGCGCGGTGTTGCAGGAAGCGTCCGT
>JAKAUH010000582.1 GCA_021818605.1 Planctomycetota bacterium | reverse complement strand
CCGGGATATCGCGACCGCCCGGTCTCCTAGATCGGCGGCCAGGGGGCGGATCCTGCGGTCATTTCCGGATTTGCCGGGGATTGCACGCGGCGCGGCCGGACTACTCGGGCGTGGCGAAGACGTTGTCGGGCAGAGACGGCAGCCGCTCGCCCGAGCGGATCAGGTCGTTCCACGGCGGGCCCGGCAGGAAGAAGCACGGGCCGGTCGGCCCGTCGCCGGTGGCCGCGCAGACCTCGCTCTCCCCGGCGTGGGCGCCGATGCGCAGAACCTGTACCGGGTCCTTCGGCCCGAGGATGATCTCGACCTTGAGCCGGGGGTTGGGCAGAAGGGCGCGCGGGGGCATCTCGCCGTCGTACTGGATGTACTGCGTCGTCTGGAGCTTCGACATCGACGTGACCAGCGAGTTGATCCGCGATAGGTCGAGCCCCTCGGCCTCGGCGATGCTGTCGGGCACCCATTCAACCTGGCCGCGCGTTTGCGGCGGGCGGTGGTGCAGGTTGACGGTGCGTCCGTTGAAGTGCAAGATCACCCGCGATGCCCGGTCGAGCGGGAACCGCATCACCGTGTGGTCGTGGAACTCGGCATCGAGCAGGCGAACGGTCCGCGACGGAATCGTGAAGACCGTCGGCTGCCGATCGGCAACGGCGAAGAAATCCGTCGTCCTGGGCCTGGGCCGGCCGATCTTGAGGAAGTGCGAACCTTTCGACTCCCACTCGATCTCCATCAAGGGATGGTCCAGGCCGAACGCCCGGCCGTTTCCCGCCGATAGTGCGACAATCTCCTCGCCGCGCAGGCTGGTGAGTGTCATGAGCACCTGAGTGATCGTGGCGGCGTCGGCCCGCGCCTCGATCGGCCGGATCATCTTCCAGGTGTTCGGATTCAAGGGGTTACGGTCGGGGACCACCTCATCGACGCGATCGCCGCGGCGGACGACCAGCCGGGTGATCCTGGGCACCTCGTCGTGGATCATCGACCGATCGCGGAAGGCCAGCGGCGTCGTGGGCAGGACGTCGACCACGTTGTCAGGGAGGGCGAGGATGACGTCGTCCCCCTCGAGCCGGGCGAAGAGCGTCTTCCGCGCGATGTCCTGGCGGCCGGTGTGCAGGTTGAGCACCAGGCGCGAGCCTTCCTCGGCGCCGGTGGACCGGCCGCGAGCGGGCCGCTGGTACACGCGGATCGTCATGACCGGCGGGTTGAGCATTGGGTTGGGGACGACGCGCGGCTCGAGGAACTCGCTGGTCTGGAGATCCGCCATGCGCTCGATGAACGTCTTGACCGTCTGGGGGTCGGCAGTCTCGGGCCTGGCAGTCTCGGGCCTGGGCGAGGTGATCTTCCAGCCGGTGGACTCGCGCTCGAGTCGGAACAGGTCAGAGCGGGTCTGGATCTCGAAGCGGTCGACCTCCGACGGGTTGATCTCGGCCACTTCCTGGCTGCGCAGGACCTTCGCCTCGGACGGGATCTCCGACAGCGCCTGCGACTTGACCTCGACCACGTCGTTCTGACCGTCCTGGCGGAGGTAAGTCAGCTCGGGCTGGTCGGGGACGGTCTTGCCGATCTCGAGGACCTGCGGGGTCGAGTCGCCGATGGTCGTGACCTCGACTCTCACGGGCGGCTGGGCCAGGCCGTATCTGGCCAGGTCCTTCACGTCATCGGCGACGTAACCCTTCGGCGGCTCGGCCACGCGGAGGGATGACAGGGCGCCCAGCAGGACCTCGATCTTGCGCCCGTTGGCCGGGACGCCCAGCGGTTCGGTGAGCCGCCAGCGGCCGGATCGCTCGCGCTCGGCGCTGATCGTCGTCGTCGCCCCGCTGGACGGATCGCGCCGGACGATCTTCACCGTGGCGACCTGGAACGACGGCACGCCCATCATGTTCGGCTCGCGCCAGTCCACCGCCGGCCGGTCGACAGCCGATAGCAGTCGCGAGTCGACCACGGTCATCTCGCCTTCGGGGCCGGGGCGGACGAACCGGATCGCCCTGGACTTCTCAATCTTGCCCAGTTCGAGCACGGCCGCGGGCTCCTCCGAGGCCGCCGAGGTCTGCTCGGCCGGGCCGGTATAGAGCCGGACCGTGGCGACGGGAGGCGCGAGCTCGAACGACTTCGGGTCGCCCTGGACGGTGCCGGCGTCGGGGACGGCCTTGAGTTCCCGGAGGTTGCGGACCAGGGCGTCCAGCCGGGTCGGCTCGGCCGCGACGTCTTTTGGCTTGATCATCTGCCAGTGGCCGGTTCCCTTGCCGCGGCGCTCGAACTCCAGGTGTTCGTCGCCCCGGTCGATCGCGACCCGGCGGATCGACGCTTCGGGCGTGTCGATCAGCTCCTTGAGGACGTACCCGTTGCGCCGCCTCATCTCGTCGTCCGTGGGGACTCCGCTACGATCGAGCCCCCAGAGGACCAGGAGGGCGACGAAGAACAGCACGATCATCCAGATGGTTCGTTGAGCTTTCATCATTCCCGCCGCGCGACGTAGACAATGATTCCCATGGCGATGATCGACAGGATGGCCGTGACCGAGGGGACGACGATCAGCCGTTGCCGCAGCAGCGGATCGACGACGAGCGTCAAGGCCGTGTGCGTGTGCGGCGAGATGCCGAGGGTGTCCTTCGGGCTGCCGCGCAGCCAGCCGGCTGCGTTCATCAGCAGATCGAGGTTCGCCGGCGAGATGTTCTCCGACTGGTTCATGGCCATGGTCGGACAGGAGAAGAGCACCAGTCGCGGTTGATCTTCCTCGGCGCCGGTTGCGGCTGCTCCCGATCGGGCCGGCGCCGGATTGCTCTCCTTGCGGCGCGAGACCGCCACGCCCACCGTGACCGGCCCTGGCTCGTCGTCGGTCGAGCGGTCGAGGGTCGGCCGCGGGTTGTGCGAGTCGGACTCGACCCACGAGGTCCGCCCGGTCTGGAGGATCGCCGATGGGACGAGGTTCCGGTTCACCGAGTTGCCAAGTCCCGGGCTGCCCGCCTTCGCGGACAGCCCGATGATGTGGATCGGTCCGGCGTAGGGGAGGACCACCGAACGGTCGGAGGCCATCGACGCGGAGATCGGGTGATCCACGCCGCTCCGCGACGCCGCGACGCCAACCATCCAGTCGCCGCCA
>JAKAUH010000367.1 GCA_021818605.1 Planctomycetota bacterium | reverse complement strand
CTCCGCTCCGATCCCGGCCGTCGAGCCCGAGACCTGACCGCCGGCTGTCCGCTCATCCGTCCGTCCGTCCGTCCGTCGCGCGTCCCGTGCACCTGTTCGTCGGGTCCTATCGGGTCTTCCTCAAATGACGGCCGTCGATCCGCGGGTCTCCTTTCCGTCGCCCGGAGTGATCCGCGTCCATAACCGCGCGCTGTTCGGCGATGCGGACGGCGCGGCGTGCCGGATGTTCCTGGAGCGGGTGTTTCTCGCCGAGAGTGTGGGCAGCGTCGTGATCCGCGGTGGGCGCTCGCCGTACGCCGAGATCCGCCACTCGCCTGACCCTGGGGGGTCGATACCGGTCGTCGAGCGGATCGTCGCCCTGCTGCGCCAGCTGCCCCGGGCCTCGGTCGTGGATGGAGACCTGCTGCCATCGCCCATAAATCGAACGGTCCTCCCGCCCGCGCGGATCGGCCGGGACCATCGCGGGGTGGTCCGCTATTACCGGCATGGGCGGATCGTTTCGAGCTGGGAGACGCGTCTCGACCGGCCGGGCCGGCTGCGGCTCAGGAACCGGGCCCTCCATCGCCGTTCCGGCCGGTGCCGCGCCGTCGAGGGCGCGTTGATGGGCGTGCTCGGGGTCGAGCATTGCCGGGCCAGCTCGAGCCGCGCGACGGTGCAGGTCGCGTATGACCTGGACCTGCTCGATCCGATCCAGGTGATCGAGATCCTGAACGCGGCTCTCGCCGGGGCCGATCCGACGGGACGGATCGACCCGCTCGACCTGCACCTGCCGCTCAGCACGGCGAGCGTGCCGATCGCGGCCCTGGCCACGACCGCCGTGCCGGCGCTCGGCCCGGCGGCGGTGGCGCTGGTCGCCTTCACCACGTTTCGCTCGGTTCGCGAGGCAGTTGTTGACCTGGCGCGGCGGCGGGGACGACCCGGGCCGGCAACTCTGGACGCCGCCGTGATGATCGGCTGTCTGAGCACGATGGCGATCCTGCCCGGAGCCGTGCTCGGCTGGTGTTCGAGCCTCGGCCGTTCGCTGATCACCCGCGCCGAGGACGACGCGCGGCGGATGCTCCTGGGCTCGTTCGGCAAGCGACCGGGCGCGGCCTGGCTCTGGCGGGACGGGACCGAGATCCAGGTGGCGGCGGATCGGCTCCGGCCGGGCGATCATGTCATCGCGACGGCCGGAGAGTTCGTCCCGGCGGACGGCCGGATCGTGGCGGGCCAGGCCCTGGTCGACGAGCACATGCTGACGTCCGAGTCGACGCCCGTCGAGCGCCGGGTCGGCGATCCGATCCACGCGGCGACGCTCGTGATGGCCGGCGAGGTCATCGTCCTGGTGAAGGCCGCGGGGAGACAGACGGCCGCGGCCGAGATCCGCCGCATCCTCGATGGCACGGCCGGCTACCGGCTAAAGGTCCAGCGGCGGGGCGAGCGATTGGCGGCAAACGCGGTACTCCCGGCCCTCGCCCTGGGAGCGGCCGGCATGGCGTTGATCGGACCGTCGGCCGCCCTGGCCGTGCTCAACCGCGACATCGTCACCGGGCCTCGCATGGCGATGCCGCTGGCGCTTGTGTCGTCGCTGGCGAGGTGTGCCCACCGGGGAGTGCTGGTCAAGGACGCCCGGGCGCTCGAGGCGATGAGCGGGGTCGATACCATTCTGCTCGATCGATCGGCGGTCCTCGCCCGGAATGGCCGAGCCGACGGCGGGTTCATCGAGGCGCTCCGGGCGCGGGGCGTCCGGCAGGTGGAACTGGTCTCGAGCGACGGCGAGGAGGCGACGGCGCGGCTGGCCGCCCTGCTGGGCGCGGACCGCTCGTTCGCCGGCATCCCGCCGGAGGAGAAGGCCGCGCTGGTCGAACTCCTGCGGGCGGAGGGACGTCGCGTCTGCTTCGTCGGCGACGGCCGGATTGACGCGGCGCCGATGCGAGCGGCCGACGTCTCGGTCTCGGTCTCGCTCCGCGGCCCGTCAACCGTGGCGGAGGATGCCGCGCAGGTCGTGCTGCTCGACAGGGACCTCTCGCGGCTCGGCGACCTGTTCGACGTCTCCCGGAACCTCGGCCGCGACGTGCGACGGACCTGGGCGATCGTGCTGGTCCCGAACATTGCCTGCGTGGCGGGCGCCTTCACGATGGGATTCGGGTTGATGGTCTCGGTGGTTGTCAACAACCTCGCGGCGCTTGGCGCGCTGGCCAGTTTCGTGCCGACGCTGAGAGAGGTCGCCCAGCTCGAGGCCGAGCGTCGGCACCGGCAGGAGATCGCCCGGGCGTTTGTCAGGAGGTATGATGATGAGGTTGACCTGGTCGGAGACGCGGCCGACGTCGTCGAGCAGTGCCTTGTTCGGGCCTCCGAGGGCGTGCCGGTATCGGCGGCTCGGTCGCCCTCGAGTCCTCGTCATTGAGTGAGTCGCCGCCATGCCCGAGAAGAACAGCACGCGAGGCAAGTCCGGGAGCCGCGACGGGTCGCCCGACGCGATCAGCCTGAGGAGCCGGGACGTGACCGGCCCTCCCACCCGGGACATGAAGCGCTTCGACTTCTTCCTGGTCGACACCGGGTGGAACGCGGCCGTGAGCAAGGTGGTCCGGACCCAGCTCCGGAGCCTGTTCGACGTCGGTGGTTACCACGAACACGACCACCTGTACGAGCTGAGCCCCCAGCAGTCAGGGGTGATCCTTGGCCGGGCGCCCGAGAACATCGGCTGCGACCCCACGATCATTGTCTACGACCTGTACGGCTCGACCCAGGTGCAATCGGGCAACTATCATGGTTTCCGGCTCAACCTCGGCCTGATGCGGCACCCGGAGCAGGCCCTCGCCCGGCTCCAGGAATTCACCCGCTTCATCGCGATTCATCGCACCGCCGATCGCCTCGACCGCGAGGTCCGGCGCGAACTCCACCGCGAGGGCTTCGAGGGGATCGTCAAGGTCCTGCGCGAGACGTCCATGGAAATGCTGATCGAGTAATCCCAGACACCTGTGAGGTCGTCGCCCGCCATGAACGAGGAATTCCCGGTCCTGCCCGCCTTCGTCGGCACGTGCGTCGCCCTGTACCTGGGCTACGAGATCAACCGGCGAAGGCACAAGCTCCGCAAGGTCTTCAACATGTTCGA
>JAKAUH010000838.1 GCA_021818605.1 Planctomycetota bacterium | reverse complement strand
GAGAGAAGATCGCCGACGTCCAGGTTCGCCAGAACCGCGCCCAGGGCTCGAGCCGGGCGAAGTCGCCGGCGCCGTCCTTCGTCCGCTCGAAGAGCGCGGCATGGGCGGCGTAGTCGAACGAGCGGAGCATGCCGACCACATCCTTCAGCGGCGACCGCTTCGCGCGGCGCTCCTCAAGACTTCGGGCGGGCTCGCCCTCGAAGTCGAGGATGACATAATCCTCATCGGCGCGGAGCACCTGGCCGAGGTGGTAGTCGCCGTGGACGCGGGTCTTCGTCACGCTGGCCTGGATTCCGGGCAGTTCCCGGACCCGCTCGCGGAGCCGATCGCCGCCATCGAGCACGAGCTGCGCGGTCCTCGCGGTGTCGGCGTCGAGCTTTTCCGCGTGTTCCTTGAGGACGGCGAGCGCCGTGTCGCATTCGGCGTCGACCTGGGCGCGCAGCTCCTCCAGGTCGGCGCGGGTGATCGGCTCGGGCGCGAAGGCCGGGTCCTTCGGGTCGCTCGCCAGCGCGCGGTGCAGCTCGGCCGTGCGCCGGCCGAGCTGCGCGGCGGCCTTCATGTACGGCCCCATCAGCTCGCGCACTGCCACCGGCGGCTCGCGATCGGCCAGCTCGAGGTACGAGACTCCCGGGTCGAGCGCCAGGTCGCCGGCCGGCTCGCGACCCTGGACCCTCTCATAAAAGTCCTTCAATTCCTCCAGCGCATGCTCCCAGCCGTTGCCCTGGTTGGGGACGAGCGCCTGGAGGATCGCCAGCGAGGTCGGCTCGGCGCCCTTGCGGTGGTACTCGAGCGCGCCGGCGACCTTCGGCACGCGGTCGAAATCGGTCCGGTCGCCGAGAAAACGGCCGATCTCGAAGTCTGGGTTGATCCCCGGCTGGACCCGGCGGAATGTCTTGAGGATCAGGCGATCACCGAACATCACGGCCGAGTTGCTCTGCTCGGCCTTGCCGAGGATCACGTCGAGCGGCGTCCGGGAGGATCCGCGCGCCTCGGCGAACTGCCCCGTCCGCACGGCTCGGAGCTCGCCCGACTCGCCGCGGAAGACCCGTTCGGCGGCGATCGCTTCGAGCATGGCCCGGCAGACGTCGGCATCGGCCATGCCGTCGTGGAGTACGCGCAGGCTCTTCGCGCCGCCCTGCCTGGCGATGACCCGACCGGGCGACTCACGGGCCAGCCGCTCGGCCTCGGGTCCTTCGAGCTGTCGCGCGGGGAGGAAATAGGTGTCGCTCGCCCCGTCGCCATGGCGGACCTCGACGAGCAGGATCACCGTGCCGTCGGGGAACTCCTGCGGCCGAATCGCCTCGACGATCCGGGCGGATTCCAGCTTGCGGGCCTTACCAGCGTACCACCGCTGGCGTTTGAGGAACTCGGGCAGCGCCTGGCGCTCCAGCTCGGCGCGGGCGCCGGCATCTAGCGGGCTGTCGCCCGAGCCGGCTCCCCCACCACTCTCGCCACGTCCCGCGCGCAGTGTCGTCATGGTCGATGGCCCTCGCCGCCGCCGGTCGGCGACGCTCAATCATTCATAATAATCAAAGTCTTTTTCGGAATGGATCTTCCGCCGGAGGCGAAAGATCTGCGCCGGGCTCGAGGCCGGGTCAAGGATCACGAAGTTCGACTCGCCGCTCCAGAGGTAGCGGGCGTCGCCGAGCAATTCGTGCACCTGGAACGACTCGCCGTGCCCGGCGGGCAGGCCGAGCTCGACCAGCGGCAGCCGCACCCAGCCCGAGTGGACGTGGTGCGGGTCGAGGTTCACCGCGACCAGGATCATGTTCGACAGGTCGGGCGTGACCTTGCCGTAGAAGAGGATCTGGTCGTTGTCGCACTCGAAGAAACGGAGGGTGCGGTCGCAATGGAGCGCTGGGTTCTCGCGGCGGATCGCGTTGACCCGCGCGATGTAGTCGCGCAGGCTCGCCGGGTCGTCACGGTTCCAGTGCCGGACCTGGTACTTCTCCGAGTCGAGATACTCCTCCGACCCGTGCTTGAGCGCCTGGCCGACGCAGAGCTCGAACGGCGGGCCGTAGATGCCGTAGGTCGTCCCCAGCGTCGCGGCCAGCACCAGCCGCGCCTGGAACGCCGCCCGGCCGCCGTACTGGAGATACTCGTGCAGGATGTCGGGCGTGTTGACGAACAGGTTCGGCCGCATGATCTCGGCCGAGTCCGTCTGGGTCAGCTCGGTGAAGTACTCGGTCAGCTCGAGCTTGGTGTTGCGCCAGGTGAAGTAGCTGTAGGACTGGGTGAACCCGCCCTTGGCCAGGCGCCGCATCACCTTGGGCCGGGTGAATGCCTCGGCGAGGAAGATCACCTCGGGATCGCGCGCCAGCACCTCGGCGATCAGCCACTCCCAGAACGCGAACGGCTTGGTGTGCGGGTTGTCGACCCGGAAGATCTTGACCCCGCGATCGACCCAGAACAAAAACACGTCCCGCAGCTCGTTCCAGAGCGCCCGCCAGTCCTCTGACTCGAAGTCGATCGGGTAGATATCCTGGTACTTCTTGGGCGGGTTCTCGGCGTACTTGATGGACCCGTCCGGCCGGTGCCGGAACCATTCCGGGTGCTCGCGGACATAGGGATGATCGGGCGAGGCCTGGAAGGCGATGTCGAGCGCGATCTCGATGCCGACGTCGCGCGCCGCCTTTACCAGCCGGTCGAAGTCGGCGAATGTCCCCAGCTCGGGCAGGATGTCCTTGTGCCCCCCCTGCTCCGAGCCGATCGCCCACGGGCTGCCGGGGTCCTCGGGCCGGGCCTCGAGCGTGTTGTTCGGCCCCTTGCGAAAGCTCCAGCCGATCGGGTGGATTGGCGGCAAGTACAGGACGTCGAAGCCCATCAAGGCGACGTAGGGCAACAGGTCCTCGACGTCGCGGAATGTCCCGTGTTTCCCGGGCTCGCGAGCGGCCGATCGCGGGAACATCTCATACCAGGCGCCGTAGCGAGCCCGTTCGCGCTCGACCACGATCCCCAGAGTATGCTCATATGTACGGCTACCGGCGCGGTCGGGGAACGTGGCCATGGCGACGGAAAGCTGCGGATCCATCGCCGCCCGCACGCGCGCCGTCTGGTCCTCGTGCCCCTTGAGCACGCCGGCCCGCCGGTTGAGC
>JAKAUH010000533.1 GCA_021818605.1 Planctomycetota bacterium | reverse complement strand
CCGCTAGGAGCTGCTCGAGGCTCAGGCCGACGCCATCGGGCTCCCGCTGACAAAGATCTGGATCCCGTCGAGCGGCCCCGGGCCGTGCACCAACGAGATCTATGAGGAGATCATGGGCGCCGTCCTCGCTGGGTTCCGTGCCCAGGGCGTGTTCACCGTCGGATTCGGCGACCTGTTCCTCGAGGACCTGCGCGCCTGGCGCGAGGCGAACCTGGCAAAAGCCGGCATGACCGGCGTCTTCCCGATCTGGAAGCGCGAGACCCAGACCCTCGCGCGGGAGGCCATCGCGATGGGCTTCCGCGCGATCCTGTCATGCGTCGAGGGCAAGGTCGGTCCGGGCTTCGCAGGCCGCCCGTTCGACGAGCATCTGCTCGCCGACCTGCCCGACGGCATCGACCCGTGCGGCGAATACGGCGAGTTCCACACGTTCGTCCACGACGGGCCGTGCTTCGCCCGTCCGGTACCCGTCGCGGTCGGCGAGACCGTCGTCCGCGACGGACGGTATTATGCCGACCTGCTGCCCGCCGGTCGGCCGTCCGCCGTCCCTTGCCTCGCCGGCGACATTCCCCCCGTGTGAATCCCGGCCGGTCGAACCGGCCTCGCTCTGATCGAATCAATAATGGAAAGGTGATCCCAAGATGAGCAAACGAACGATTCTGCTGGCGGGGCTGATCCTGGCGGCGGCGATGGCCCGGCTGGTCCCCCACCCGCCGAATCTGACCCCCATCGGCGCCATGGCGCTTTTCGGCGGGGCGTGCCTCGCCGATCGTCGGCTGGCCTTCCTGCTCCCGCTGGCCGCGATGCTGCTCAGCGATGTGGTGCTTGGGTTGACGACATACGGGATGTGGATGCTCGTGACCATCCAGCCGGTCGTTTACGGCTGCATCGTGGCGTATTCCGCCATCGGACGCTGGATCACGAATCGGCGATCGGCCTGGCAGGTCGGCGGCGGGGCCCTGGCGGGCGCAGTCTTCTTCTTTGTGGTCACCAACTTCGCCGTCTGGGTCGGCGGCCACCCCGGCACGCACTCCACGACGAGCCTGGTTCAGACCTATGTCGACGGAATCCCGTTCTTCCGCTACACGATCATCGGCGACCTCGCTTACAGCGCCGTGCTGTTCGGCGGGCTCGCGCTGCTCGAGCGCCGGCTGACCTGGATGCGCGAGCGAACCGCGGCCGTCCCGGCCTGAATTCGTCGTTGCTTTGACGGGTAAGGCCGTCCCCCCATCGGGCGAATGAATCTCCTCGGACGCACCTTGAGGTGCACGAATGGATGAAATGAGCCCGATGCCGACACAGCGGGCATCTTCGAAGGTGCCCGCGCGCACCTTCGAAGATGCCCGCGCGCACAAGCGGGCATCTTCGGACATCTTCGAAGAAACAAGGGGATTCTTCGAAGTTCTCCGGGCATCTTCGAAGAAACCAGGGGATTCTTCGAAGAGAAGGGCCCGCGGCGTCGGAATCCTCGAACGGATCCCCGTCAAAACATGTCCGGAGGACCCATGCGAATCGTCTCGCTCCTGGCCAGCGGCACCGAGATCGTCTGTGCGCTCGGCGCTGGCGACCGGCTGGTCGGCCGGTCCCATGAGTGCGACAACCCGCCGTGGGTCGCCGCGCTGCCGTCCTGCACTCGCCCGGCCTTCGACGTGAGCATGCCGAGCGGCCAGATCGACGCCGAGGTCCGCCGCCGCCTGAAATCCGGCGAGCCGCTCTATCACGTCGACACTGCGCTCATCGACTCGCTGTCGCCCGACCTGCTGATCTCCCAGGAGCATTGCGAGGTCTGCGCGGTCACCCCGGCCGACGTCGAGCGGGCCGGCTGTGTCCGGGCCGGGCAGGTCGTCGCCCTGCGTGGCGGGAGCGTCGCCGGTATCTTCGAGGGCATCACGGCCATCGGCGACGCGCTGGGGCTCGAGCGGGAAGCCGCCGAGCTGATCGATTCCATCCGCCGCCGGATTGATCACGTGCACCAGGCGGTCAAGCACCGCCGGCCGCCGAGCCTCGTGATGCTCGAGTGGACCGACCCGGTCTTCGCCATGGGCAACTGGGGCCCGGAGCTGGTCGAGGCGGCGGGCGGCCACTTGCTGCTTGGCGAGCCGGGAATGCACTCCTCCGCAATCGACTGGCAGCGGGTGTGCGACGCCGATCCCGAGTGGTTGATCGTCGCGCCCTGTGGATTCGACCTGGCGCGCACGCGACGCGAGATCGCGACTCTGGAGGCGCTGCCGGGCTGGACCGAGCTGCGCGCGGTAAAACAGGGCAAGATCGTCCTGGCCGATGGGAATCGCTACTTCAACCGCTCGGGGACGACGATCGTCGAGACGGTCGAAATCCTGGCCGAGATCCTGCACGGCTATCCAGGCGGCCACCGGGGCAGGGCCTGGACGAGCCTTGGCCGCCACGAGGTCAGTGAGGCGGCGCGACAGCGGCACGCCCTCGCCTGCGAGGATCGCCGGTCCACCTATATCGATCCCGCCACCGGCTACAGCGTCTTCACCGCGAGTTTCCTCACGGAGCGCGGCTACTGCTGCGGCAACGGGTGTCGCCACTGCCCGTGGTGACGAGGTCGCCCGCGGCCGTGGGGCATCCAGATGGAAGACCCGGTACGAACGGCATCGTCGCGCCACCCGCGCGATTCGCCTGGATGTGAAGCCCGGGCCGCGGGCTCATCGCGCCGCCCGCTGGTGAGGAGTCGGCTTCGCCATGAGGGCACGGACGCGAGGCGCGCCCGGCTGGCGGATGGAAGAGAATCCGCGCAGAGGCTCCAGTCTCGCCTGTCCCTCGCGGACGAGGTATCCGGCGTTCGATTCGAGTCCGGCATGCCGATCGACTCGGCCGGACGGCCAGGCGATCTCGAGCGACTCGACCCACGCGGCGAGGCCGAGGCCGAGGTGGATCCGCGGGTCGGAGGCTGACTGGAAGCTGCCGCCGGCGGTCCGCCACGCGACGCGCCTGTGGCCGTCGGCGACCACCGTGATCCTCGCGCCGATCGCGTCGCGATTGGGACCGCGTCCCTCCAGCAGGATGGTGAGAGACCGATGGCCTTCGGTTCGGTTGTGCAGATAGGCCAGGGGTTGGTTGTGCGACTGAATCAGCA
>JAKAUH010000039.1 GCA_021818605.1 Planctomycetota bacterium | reverse complement strand
TGATGGACCTATCGCTGCGGTGGATCTACAGGTTCTCGTGGGTGACGCCCGAAGAGTTGCCCGAGCATTTGCGCGCGTTCGTCGAGCGGGTGGCGGCCGAGCAGAACATGAAGTTCCCGTGGTTCGGGCTGATCCACGACGGGGCGCCCAATGCGTTCACGTACGGACATCATCCGAACAACATGCGGATCGTCATCACGCAGGGGATCCTCGACCTGCTCGAGCCGGCGGAGGTCGAGGGCGTGGTGGCGCACGAGATCGGCCACGGCAAGAACTGGGACATGCTGCTGATGACCGTGGTGCAGCTCGTGCCGCTGTTGCTGTATTTCGCCTACCGGACGGCGCTTCAATCGGGCGAACGGGGGAAGGACAACGCCTATCGGATCGCGGTGGCGGTCGGGGCGTATGTCCTGTACCTCGCCAGCGAGTACATCGTGCTGTGGTTCAGCCGGTGCCGCGAGTATTACGCCGATCGGTTCGCCGGACGGGTGACCGGCAACCCCAACGCACTGGCCTCGGCGCTGGTGAAGATCGGCTACGGCCTGGCGGCGCGCGGCGGCTCGCAGGAGTCGGGCGAGTCGGCGATGGCGGGAGGAACGAAGGGGGCGAACGCGAGCGCGAAGAAGAAGACAGCGGCGCCGCCGAGCCTCGACGCGATCGGGGCGATGGGGATCTTCGACCGCCGGTCGGCCGTGGCGATGGTGGCGAGCTCGGCGGCGATGGGGTTCGATCGCGATGGAGGGACCGGTACTGCCACAGGCACCGTCGCTCCGGTGGTCAGTCGAGAGAACCTCAAGAGCGCGATGCAGTGGGACCTGTGGAACCCGTGGGCGACCTTCTACGAGTTGAGCTCGACGCATCCGCTGGTCGCGCATCGGCTCCAGTACCTCAGTGACCAGTCCGCGGCGATGGGGGATGAGCCCTACATCGTCTTTGACCGGCGCAAGCCGGAGTCGTACTGGGACGAGTTCGCGGTGGACGTGGTCGTGATGTTCCTGCCGGTGCTGGGCCTGCTGCTGGGGCTCGGCGTGGCGGCCGGGATCGGGGCGGCGGCGGCGTTCGGAGTGTTGCCGGCGGCGATCTCGGCCGCGGGGGTCGGGTCGAAGGGAATGCTGGCGCTCGCCGGGTTGCCGATCCTGGGGCTGGGGGTCGGGTTGTTCCTCAAGACGCGGCTGGTCTATCGCGGGGATTATTTCGCGCCGCTGTCGGTGGCGGGGCTGCTGCACAAGGTGAAGGTGTCGAGCGTGCGGCCGGTGCCGGCAAGGATGCGCGGGACGATCATCGGCAAGGGCGTGCCGGGTCTGATCTGGTCCGAGGATTTTGTGATGCGCGACGGGACCGGCATTTTGTTCCTCGACTACCGGCAGCCGCTGCGGATCTGGGAGTGGCTGTTCGGACTGTTCCGCGCCGGGGAGTTCGCGGGCAAGCCGGTCGAGGTCGTCGGCTGGTTTCGCCGGGCACCGATGCCCTACCTGGAGCTGAAGTCGATCACCGTCGACGGGCGGAAGCGCGAGAGCTATGCCCGGCATGCCCGGTACATCTGGGCAGCGCTCCTGGCGGCGATCGGGATCGCGATGATCGTCGCGGGGGTGGTGGTGCGTTGAGTCGGCGAACCGGCGACGTGAGTCGCCGGGTCCCTCAGTGCCGCAGCCCCCGACGACCGACGCATGATGACCCGGCGACTGACGTCGCCGGTTCGCCTGGGCGGCAACCCAGCTCAGCCCGGGAACTCGTCGGTGAAGATGGGGTTGCGGCCCTTCGGGTCCGGCGACTGGTAATAGTGGACCTTGCCGATTGGGCCGTCGATCTCCATCACGGCGTAGCCGTGGCTGTAGACGGCGCCGTCGTTGCTGAGGATGGCCTTCGCGTCGAAGGGGATCGTGCTGGTCTGCGGTGTGTAGGGGCCCGACGACACCGCGACGGGGATCGCCCCACTGCCGATGCAACGGCCGCGCGCGACTCCCTGAGACGGCTCGTAGACGATCGTGTTGTGCTCGTGGCCCCAGAGCCATAGCGCGATCGCGGGAAGATAATTCGTCCCGTCGCCGGTGGTATCGGGGCCATCGAAGACCGAGAGCAGCCTGTTGTTGACGAATCCACTGCCGATGTTCAGGAAGGCCGAGAATGCCTGGTGGTGCGAGAGCAGCACGACCTTCCGGCCGGCGGCGCTCGCGCTGGCGAGCTGGCTGCGGTGCCAGCGCGCCTCGGCCGGGTCGAGGAACGTGGTGTCGGCGCTGACCTGCCAGGGGTCGCGGTCGTTCAGGCCGGTGTCCATCGCCTGGATCTGCCAGTGCTGGTTGCGCAGGACGAAGTAGCTCGCCGGCTGGGTGAATGGGGACGCGTTGAGCCTGGTGATCGCCCGGTAATAGGGGGCGCCGCCGGAGTACATGTCGTGGTTGCCGGACAGGGTGTAGACGGGGACCTCCGGCCCGAGCACGCCGCGGCAGTCGGAGACGAACCGATTCACCTCGTCCTCGGTGCCGGAGTAATAGATGTCGCCCAGGTGGATCAGCAGGAACGGCACGCCGGGGCGCCGGGATTCGGCAAGTTGGCCGAGCAGAGCGCGCGCCTGGCTTGTGCCGGTGCCCCAGTCGGCGAGCAATCCGATCGTGGCCGTCTCGGGCAGGAGGTCCAGGACGGAGAAATCCGAGGAGCGCGGGGGGATGTAGGGGACTGGCTGATGCTGGAGGACGATGTTCTTCTCGTACTCGATCAGGGCCTCGGCCCATCGCGGGTCGCACCCGCTGAACGCGGCGACCTGTTCCCTGGCCATCCGTCGCCGGGTCGGATTGTCGTCGAAGATCGCCTCGAGGTAGAGCACGGCGCAGTTGAGATGTCCCAGGGCGGCCACCTCGGCAGGGGCGCCGAAGGTGCGCAGCGACGCCGATGCCGACGCCGCGGTTGTCGCCGGCGGCGACTGGCCGGGAGCGAGCCCCTGGAACGGCACGGCCGCGTGGCTGGCGGCGATCATCAAGGGGTCGGCGTGGGCCGCGTCGACGTTTCCCCCGGCGTGGCGGGCGAGCACGTCGGCGACCGATGATTGCCAGAGCGACAGGCGCGGGTCGGAGAATCGCGGGAGCGGGATTGGGAGCGGCATGGTGAT
>JAKAUH010000869.1 GCA_021818605.1 Planctomycetota bacterium | reverse complement strand
CGATGACACCTCCGCTCAATCGCCGCGACTTCATGGCGGGCGCGACAGCCGCCGCGACCGCGACCTCGATCGCCGCGACATCCGCGACAGGGGCTGCATCCGCAGCTTATCCGCGCAACGCACTGCCCAAAAACCCCAGCGACAAGGTCACGCTGGGCAAGACCGGCATCCAGGTCTCGCTCGTCGGCATGGGCACCGGCAGCATCGGCTCGGGTCAGGCGAGCAACCAGACCCGGCTGGGCATCAAGGGCTTCCGGAAGGTCGTCCGCCACGCGCTCGACCACGGCGTCTGCTTGTTCGACGTGGCCGACCAGTACGGCTCGCACGTGTATCTCCGCGAGGCCCTCAAGGGCGTCCCGCGCGAGAACTACGTCATCCAGACCAAGACCCACGCCACCAACTTCGCCAACGCCCGCAGCCACCTGGAGCGCTATCGCCTCGAGCTGGGCGTCGACTACATCGACATCGTCCTGCTGCACTGCATGCAGAAGTCCGGCTGGCCGCACGACAACACCGGCTCGATGGACTACCTCCGCAAGGCCAAGGAGGAGAAGATCATCCGCGCCCACGGCACGAGCTGCCACGGGATGGACCCGCTGCGCACGTCGGCGAAGGACCCATTCGTCGAGGTCGATCTCGCGCGGATCAACCCCGAGGGTCTCATCATGGACGACAAGAAGCCCGACGAGGTCGCGTCGGTCCTGGAGGAGATGCATTCGGCCGGCAAGGGGGTCGTCGGGATGAAAATCCTGGGCGAAGGTCGGATCAAGACCCCCGAGCGGAAGGATGCCTCGCTGCGCTATGTGCTGGGACTCGGCACGGTGGACGCGTTCATCATCGGCTTCGAGTCGACCGAGCAGGTGGACGACATCCTCAAGCGGACGACCGACGCGCTGGCCGCCCTCCGGGCCTGACGGACCGGACCACCGCTGGCTTGCCGCGGCAAATCGGGTCGGGATCGGCCCCGGCTCCCGTTGGCCGATCCCGACCCGATGCGCCGCCATTTGATCGATCCCCGGGTGATTCGCGCCGGCGAGGGACCTCGTCTCGCGCCCGGCTCGGTCGATTGATCCATCGGATTGGGTCAGATCAGATCAGATCAGATCAGATCGGAATCACCAGCCGTCGCCGCCCGTGGCCTCAACCACCCCGACAGGGGAGCGCCAGACGACCCGGCCCGATCCTTCATCCGACAGGTGCTCTCGCCTCGCGACGTAGGTTGCCAGGCGAGGCGTGAAGTACACCACCGCCGCGACCACCAGGATCAGCCCCAGCCAGACCAGTGTATCTCCGAACTGCCGCATGTCCGATCGCCTCCACTCCCGATTATTCATCGTGGATCCGGCCCCGGCGGCGTAACTCTTCATGCACGACGATCGCCGCGCGTCGGCCCCTTCTCACGCGCACTCATCAAGATCGCCCTGCCGAACGACCCCTCGCCACACGCTTGGCGCAGTGGCACGCGGGACCAGATCGGACCGAGCAAGCATGTGTCTTAAGCGGTCATGGATCTCCTGCCAGCAGATTCGATTCCCAACGCCGAGGATTCCGCACCCCGCGTTCTCGCCGCACCCCGATCTTCACCGGCCGCTTCCAGGCGCCGGCATGCGCTGCTGCTACGCAACCCTAGTTGATTTCTCGGATTTTGTCCGCGCGAGGTTCCGTCATAATCGAAAACGTTCCAGCGACCGCCCTGGGTTCGATTGTTTCCCGAAGTCAACACACCGCGACGCGACCACGACCGGTCGCATCCCGACCGCCCAAAGCGGGCCATGAGAGGAGCCGCACGATGGAGACCACGCGGAGCGAGCGCCGCGCCCGAGAGTTCCGGCCGGTTCGACGGCGACGGGCGACGGCCCGGGTCATGCCCGGCCTGGTGGCGATCACGATCGGCCTGCTCGAGGCGGTCACCGCCGGGGCCGGCGAGGTTCAGGTCGGGACGAAGACCTTCCGCGTCCCGGACGGGCTCGTCATTGAGCGGGCCGCCGGGCCGCCGCTGGTCGAACGGCCGATCACCATCGCTTTCGACGATCACGGGCATCTTTACGTCGCCGATTCCTCGGGCTCCAACGACAACGTCCAGAAGCAACTGGCCCAAAGGCCGCACCGAATCCTACGGCTCGAGGACACCGATCGTGACGGAATATTTGACAAACGCGTCGTCTTCGCCGACCGCATGATGTTCCCCGAGGGCACAATGTGGCTCGACGGCTCACTCTACGTCGCCGCGCCGCCGTCGATCTGGAAACTCACCGACACCGACGGCGACGGCGTCGCCGACCGCCGCGAGGAGTGGTTCCGCGGCGGAACGCTCACCGGCTGCGCCAACGACCTGCACGGGCCCTATCCCGGCCCGGACGGGTGGATCTACTGGTGCAAGGGAGCATTCGCCCGCCAGACCTATCAGCGGCCCGGGCGGGCTCCCTTTTCCACGCGCGCCGCCCACATCTTCCGCTGCCGGCCCGATGGCAGCGCGATCGAGCCCGTCATGACCGGCGGCATGGACAACCCCGTGGATGTTGTTTTCACCCCGGCCGGCGAGCGGATCTTTACCACCACGTTCCTGGTCCGCCCCAGCGGCGGCCAGCGCGACGGGTTGATCCACGCCATCTACGGGGGCATCTACGGCAAGCGGCATGAGCCCATCTACGAGTCGGCGCACAGGTGGACGGGACCCGACGTGATGCCGGTGCTGCTGCACATGGGGCCGGCCGCGCCCTGCGGCCTGACGCGGTACGAGTCGGACGCCCTCGGCCCGGGGTATCGCAACAACCTCTTCGCCTGTTACTTCAACCTGCACAAGGTCGGCCGGCATGTCCTGACCCCGCAAGGGGCCAGCTTCACGACCAAAGATGAGGATCTCGTCGCCAGCGCCGATCTGGACTTCCATCCCACCGACGTCGCGGAGGACGCCGACGGCAGCCTGCTGATCGTCGACACCGGCGGTTGGTACAAGCTCTGCTGCCCCACGTCGCAGCTCCACAAGCCCGACATCCTGGGCGCGATCTACCGCGTGCGCCGCGAGGGCGCCGCCCGCCCGTCGGACCCGCGCGGGCTCGATCTCACCTGGGACACGGCATCGCCGGCCGAGCTGGTGCGCCGGCTGGAT
>JAKAUH010000318.1 GCA_021818605.1 Planctomycetota bacterium | reverse complement strand
GCCCCGTAACGGCAGGGCAATCGCGGACGGCCGAAGGGGTGTGCGAGTGTTGGCGGTGCCAGCGGGCGGGGTTTTATTGCGGGCATCGGCAGGACCCCTCGACGCGGGGTGGGGGTGGGCTTGTCTTCTGGGGCGAGGTGGCGCACTTCGGGGCGGGGAGGATCGCGTTCGACCCGGAGCCGGCGCGCGGGTGAAGGGAAGCGGTGGGCTGGCTCGCGCGGAGCGGCTCGCTCAAAGCGGCGAGCAGCGAGTGCGGACGCCGCCCCAGGGCCAGGCCGAAGGTCTCCCGCGCCTTCCCGGGCTTTCGCTGGCGCGGGAGACGTGCGGTCGGGCTTCCCGGCGGGGTCGGAGACCCGGCGCCGAACGGAGGAGTCGGCTCGAAGGGGTCGAAGAACGGAGGCGCGGGCCCAGGTCCGCACTTGCCACTTGCCGCTTGCCACTTTGTCTGAGGTATCAGTGCGAGGCCGTCGCCGAGCCGGCGGGCCGGGCGCGGGCGCGGTCCCGGTCCCGGTCGCGGCGATAAAGGTCCTGCCAGTCGGGCCGGGTGGCGAGGAACTCGCGGTCCACGACGATCCACGGCTCGTCGAGCTCCTCGTCGCCGATGGCAACTTTCCAGATGGCCGAGCCGGCGGCATCCCAGCCGATGCAACGCGCCGAGCCGACCGGCTTCGAGCGGTCGGCATCTTCAAACACTTCGATGGGTCCGTCGATGTCGCGGTAGAGCAGGATTCCCTCTTCTGGGCCGAATTCGGCGAAAAATGGTCCCATGATCCCCTCCCCTTGTCGTCGGGTTGGTGTTGAGAGCGGGACGACACTCCGTCGCGGCCGCTTCGGGTTGGAACGGGAGCCGATTCCTGATCGGATCACATACCAGTGCGGTACGTCCATTCTGAGGTGGTAATGGTCTTCACGCAACTGGGATGCCAAAGTTCAAGGCCGGTTTCGCTTCCGGCGCTGAACTGGGTCAGTCATCCCTTGCGTGCCGGGTTGAACGCCAGTTTCATGGAATGGGATTTTCGCGTGAGGAGACTTCATCATGATCCCGGCCTTATGAATTTTCTACAATCCTGGAATGAAGATGATCTCGCATGGCGAGAGGTGGTTGGCCTTGCTCTGGTTGGTGATCGACTGCGGGGATAGGCGGATGGTGGAATGGAGGTCCGGCCCGCGCCCGGGTCGCGAGCGTTGGCCGGTCTGTACGACATCGCGAACGCCTGGAGGTGCGGCTGGGCGGGATTCGTGGGGTTTGCGGTGTGGATCGAGGTGGGGCGGGCTGACGGATTGGCGGAGCTGATGGTAGAATACGTTCGGACTAACGACGCCCCGGAGATGAGGTTCATGCAAACCGACGAATTGCTCCATCACCTTCGCCGGCAGCCGTTTCGTCGGTTCCGGGTGGTGCTGACCGACGGCCGCTCGCTGGAAGTGCGGCACCCCGAGCTGGCGATCATTGGCCGGAGCACGGTCTCGATCGCCCTGATCCAGCCGCGCGATCCGGAGTTGACCCATGACCGGCTGGTCACGTTCCCGCTGGCCGAGATCCTGCGGATCGAGCCGGTGGAGGCGCCGGCGGCGCCGTTCACCTCGGGGGCGTGAGGTTGTCCGCTCGGGCGAATGGCCGATTCGGCCGGTCCGCCGGGCGATGAGGTTGCGGCCGGGGTGCGCGGGCGGGATCGGACGGCGCGCGCGGGTCAGATCGACGGCCTGCGCGGTCAGGACAGGGGCTCGCCGCCGGCCGCGGCGCGGCCGATGCCGTGGTAGGTGAACCCCATCGCGGTCATGCGGGCGGGGTCGTAGACGTTGCGGCCGTCGAAGACGACGGGCTGGCGCATCAGGCGGCGCATGATCTCGAAGTCGGGGCTACGGAACTCGTTCCACTCGGTGGCGACCGCCAGGGCGTCGGCCTGCTCGAGGGCGCCGTAGGGGCGGTCGCAGTAGACCAGGCGGTCGCCGTAGATCTCGCGGACGTTGGCCAGCGCCTCGGGGTCGTGGACGCGGACCTGCGCGCCGGCGTCGAGCAGGCTATCGATGAGGACGAGTGCGGGGGCCTCGCGGATGTCGTCGGTCCTGGGCTTGAAGGCCAGGCCCCAGACGGCGATCGTCGCCTCCTTGAGCTGGCCGCCGAAATGACGGTCGATCTTGTGGAACAGGACGTCCTTCTGCGCCTCGTTGACGGAGTCGACGGCCTCCATCATCCGCGCGGGCAGGCCCCGCGACTGCGCCATGTGAATCACGGCGCGGATGTCCTTGGGGAAGCAGCTCCCGCCGTAGCCGACGCCCGGGAACATGAAGTGGAAGCCGATCCGCTGGTCGTGGCCGATGCCGCGGCGGACGTCGTTGACGTCGGCGCCATAGGCCTCGCAGAGGTTGGCCATCTCGTTGATGAAGCTGATCTTGGTGGCGAGCAGGCAGTTGGCGACGTACTTGGTCATCTCGGCGCTCTCGGGCGACATGACCAGGAACGGCCGGTCGGTGCGGAGGAACGGGGCGTACAGCTCGTGCAGGCGCTGGCCGACCTCATCGCGGCGGACGCCGATGACGATGCGGTCGGGCTTGTTGAAGTCGTCGATCGCGGCGCCTTCCTTGAGAAACTCGGGGTTGCTGGCGATGTTGAAGGGGACGTCGGTAACCTCGGACATGCGGCGGGCGAGCTCGGCGTTGGTCCCGACCGGCACGGTGCTCTTGATCACGATGATCCTGGGCGTGCGCATGGCCCCGGCGATCTGGCGGCCCACCTCCCAGACGCCGCTGAGATCGGCGCCGCCGTGCGAGCCCTGTGGCGTGCCGACGGCGATGAAGATGATCTCGGCGTCCTCGATGCCGCCGGGCAGGTCGGTCGTGAATGCCAGCCGTCCATCGCGGAGGTTGCGGTGGACCAGCTCGCTCAGGCCGGGCTCGTAGATCGGGATCTTGCCGAGCCGCAGGCCCTCGATCTTGGCCGCGACCTTGTCGACGCAAACCACGTCGTTGCCGCCCTCGGCCAGGCAGGTTCCCTGCACCAGGCCGACGTATCCCGTCCCGATCACCGCGATCTTCACGTTGCAGGTCCTCGTCAATTCCTTCGTGGCGCGTGGGCGTTGTCCCCAACCGGCGCCGTCGGGCGCGTGCCGC
>JAKAUH010000032.1 GCA_021818605.1 Planctomycetota bacterium | reverse complement strand
GCAGCGTAACGGTGGCGTCAAGCGGACGCAAGACCCCAGGCCCGGGGACGGTCGGCCTAACGCCAAGGAGCAGCGGCCCGCCGCCAGGCGGGTCCGCTGCATCGCATTGTTAGCCGTCCAGCCCATCGATCTCGGGGAATTCAGATACGGCACGCCCGAGTTGATCGACCATCGGCCGCAGGTAAGTCTGGTCGAGAGGCAGCCGGAACGCAAGCGTATTCCCGACACCCGGCTGATCGCGGATCTCGCACGTGACTTCGACATGACCGCGGCGGTCGCCGGTCACGACGATGGAGAGCCAATCCTCCATCGTCGTGAAGCGGGCCTCGCCGGCTACGGAGTTGGCAAGCCGTGCGATATCGCGATGGAAGGAGGCCAGTTCCTCGGCGCGCAGGTCGCCACCGACCTCGCCTCGAAAGCCGCCGGCAGCGATCTCGACGGAGGCGCGGACCCAGTTACCGTCCCAGCGATCGCGGGCGCCAGGGTGGCTGCGGCCGAGGATCGTGATGGCAAGGAACTCGGCCCGTTCGCCACCGACGCGGATTGTGCACATGGTCCTTTGCCGGCTAACGTGAAATCGGCCACCGATCGGGCGTGGAGTTTCACGCCCTTCCGGCCGTCTAAATGCGCCCGCGTCTGGAATTATGCCCGGATTCCAGCCGCCCGGCAACGATCCGGCCGGGAATCGACGGAATCCGCCCGGAAAATCACGGACGCCCGCCCGGCCGGCCAGCCGGGCCCCGCCGACGCCCAATCCGCCCGCCCGCCGGCCCGCCCGGACGGAGATCTCACCACAGAGGACACAGAGACCACAGAGAACCGGAACACGAGAATCCCCGCTTCACAGGCCCGGGCGACGCGAACCCGCCGAATCCCGACTCTCTCTTCCTCTGTGCTCTCTGTGTCCTCTGTGGTGATTCAATCCGAATATCTTCGCTCGTCCCCAAACTGTCCGACAGCCCGACCCGGGGGATCGAGCCATAGAGACCCAGCGCGGCCGAGCCGCCAACAGATTATCAATCCAGAATCATGAACCACAGAGACACAGAGACACAGAGACCGGAAGAGAAGACCGTCGGGGAAGGGGCATGGGAGATCGGCCGGGGTGAGCCGGTCTCGACTCCTCCTCTCTCCCCTTCTCGGTCCGATCTCTGTGTCTCGGTGTCTCTGTGGTTTCTTCCTCCGGAGGGCTGGCCTGCGGGCGGAGTCGGGGCTGGGATGGACCGAGGGCGATCTGGGCGAGGAAGACGGAGAGCCATTCCGACGATGAAAGCCTGGCGCCCGAGGGTATTAGGAGATTTTGCACGCCATGGGCGATTCTCGGGGTTTGTCGCACGGGGACCGGGCCGGAGGATGGATCTTGAGGGACGCGACCTACGACGGCGGAAGGGGATCGAACCGGGATCGGAAGTAGGTCAGGCTCTCAGCCTGACACGGTCTGGCCCGTTCGGGCCGGAGTCGGGTCGGATCGGGACGGAGTCAGGCTGAGAGCCTGACCTACTTCGGTCAGATCGGATCTGAACCGAATCGAAGACGGTCGTCTCGAGCTCGGGGACAGCGGCGGTCCGGAAGCCGGCGAATCGGCACTGCCCGACCGCCGGCCGCCTGGTCGGGCTCGGATCGGCCGGGGGCCGGAGCTGCCGTTGAGTCTGTCCGCCGAAATATTACCCCGGCAGGAAAGATCCTCACGTCGGTCGGGCCGTCGTGCCCGACGCTCAGGCCCCGTCGGACAAGACGGCCCGACCGACTTTCATGCCGGCGTAATCGGTGGCCGGATCAGGGGTTGGACGTGCCGGGCGACCCAGACGTGACCGGCGTCGGGGGCGGCGGCGGGTTGAGACCGCCCGGGTCGGCGGGCGGCGTGAGGTCGGGCGCGGAATCGGACGGGGCCGCCTGCCGATCCTCGCGGAAGGGCGAAGGCGCCGTGCTCGGCGGCGTCACGGGCTGACCGGTCGCCGGTGGCTGGGGCGCGGGCGCCGGCGCGACGCGCGGTCGGCCCGCGGTCGAGGGCATCGCCCTGCCCTGCTGTTGCTGTTGCTGTTGCTGTTGCTGTTGCTGTTGCATCCGGGCCGCCAGGGTCCGTGCCCTGGTGTTGAGCCGCTCCAGCGCGATGGTCGAGGCCTTGCGGACGTCCTCGCGATGGTCGTAGATCGACGATCGCTCCAGCGCGACGGCCGCGTCGGACCCGCCGATCTCGCCCAGGGCGATCGCGGAGGCGACCCGGACATCCTTGAAGTTATCGTACTTGAGGACGTGGATCAGGGACGGGACGGCCCGCGGATCGCCCAGCCGGCCGAGCGTATAGGCCGCCTCCTTGCGGCTGCCGGGGTAGAACGACTTGAGCCGCTCGCACATCAAGGCGACCTGGTCAGGGGGCGGCGGACTCGGCGCGCCGGCGCCGGGCGCTCCAGCCATCCCCCCTCCCATACCCATGCCCATGCCACCCCCGCCGAAGCCGAATCCGCCGCCGCCGAACGAGAAATTCATCAGCGGCGCGGCGACCAGCCCGAAGCCCAGGGCCGGCGCCGGCTGGATGAACACCTCCCGCGGCCCCAGGAACATCGGCCGCGCCCAGCCTCCAGGCCCCGGCCGGCGCCCCATCATCGGCGAGCGCTGGGCCTGCACCTGACGCTCGAAGGTCCCCCCGGGCCGGCGGATCTGCACCTGGCGGTCGATCATGCCAGGTCCCCGCTGAATCTGCACCTGACGCTCGATCGAGCGCCCCCGCGGGCCCGTGATCGTCGTGTCCCGCTCGATTTCCTGGACCTGCGCGCTCGCAGGCGGGGCCATCAGAACCCATCCGCAGGCCCAGGCGGCGAAGAGATACGAAATGGTTCTCACGGCTACCTTCCTCCTTGCAAGCCGACGTCACCGGACCCGGCCGTCCTTCCCGTCGCCGCTGGAACTCGACCCCGGCCGTTCAGAAGCCCGGGGATTCTGCCAGCACCGATCCACTCTGTGAAGCCCAATCGCCCAGGCCCATCGGGCAACAGCAAGGCAAACCCAGGCGTTCGGCCCGAGAATTGCCTGGTGGGACAACCCCAGGCGGGTTAGCGCGCCCGACAAGAACCCGCGGCACATCCAATCGATCAACCCTTGCGATACGTCCCCTC
>JAKAUH010000203.1 GCA_021818605.1 Planctomycetota bacterium | reverse complement strand
AGCGCGGAGGCCGGCGTCGTTGATGTGGGCCTCGGCCAGTAGCGGGCGGAGCCGGGCCTTCGTCTCGGCGCGGTCCGATTTGGTCAGGTAGGCCATGAGCCGCTTCTTGCCCGGCTCGGGGCCGTTGAGCATCAGGTGGACCCAGCCCCAGGACTCGCGATAATCACGCTGGGTCATCTGGCGCACGTCGGTCATCGACTCGAGCCGCTCCAGGTCGGGCGACCAGTGGTTGCGCAGGTCGGCGGCGATCAGGTCGACGCGCGGCCGCTCGGCCGACGGGCGGACCAGGTCGGTCTCGAAGTATTCGGCCAACCCCTCGTCCAGCCAGAGCGGCAGGTCGCCGTAGGCGCCGCGCAACAGGGCATGAGTCGCCTCGTGCCGCAGGTCTTCTTCCAGCCGCGGGTTCAGATACGTGTAGACGACCCGCTCGTACCCCTTGGCAATGAAAAACGCCCGTCGTGAGGGGAGCTCGGGGTAGTAGAACCTGAGAAAATGGTCGAAATCGTGGCGGTTGTTGAGGATGTAGATTTCGACCGGCTCGTCGCCGATGGGCGCGCGATAGCCCAGCTCCTGGCCGACATCGCGCTCCAGCTCACGCAGGCAGCGCACGGGCAGGGCATCTTCGGACATCGCTCCGTTGGCATAGACCACGAACGGCCCGGTTCGGACCTGCGGGGTTGTCGGCAGCAGCGTCTGGCCGTGGTCGAGCGCCGAGCAACCACCGGACCAGGCCAGGACGAGGCAAAGCGCGGCGGCTGCCGGAAGGCGGCATCCCGGTCGTCGATTCGTTCGCGGTTGTGTTTGAGATCGGGCCATCCGTCGCCTCACGCCACGTCTCCTGTCTGATCGGCTCCCTCACGACAGCGGCCGGCCTCGGCGCTGGTTGCGCGAGCGCTTGGTCTGCATGGCCCGCTCGATCCGCCGCCAGAATGCCTTCCAGTCGCTCAGCGGTGAGAGCCCCCACGGCAGATACAGCCGGAGGAATTGCAGCGAGTCGGTGCGCGTCCGTCCGGTCACACCTGCCAGGCTGATGCCCAGCCGCGCGAGGTTCTTGGCCCGCTGGCTCGCCGGCAGCGGATGACGGAGCCGCACGCCCACCAGGTCGATCAGGCTGAGCCGGTCCTCGTGCTCGATCGTATCCGTGCGGATCAGGATATTCGCCGCCTTGAGATCGCGGTGCGACAGCGAGCGCTCGTGCAAGGAGCGGACGAGGTTCGCCAGCGAGGCCGTTAGCCGCCGGATCCGCGCCCGGCGCACGTCGGCCGGCAGTGTGGGCAGCACCTGGTTGACATAGGTCGCCAGGTCGATCGCCGGCTCTTCCCTGGCGGTGACCAGGTAGGTCTCGTGCGAGAGGAGCCGAAGGAACGGCCGCCCGGCATGGGGCCGGCGCGCGACGAAGGCGAGGTTCTGGGGCGTCGGGATCCCCCGGCTGACGAGGTCCTGCCCGGCCTGCCACGACCGCCAGGCGCGCGACGGACGGAACAGGTTGAGGATCGGGTCCAGCCACTTCTTGCGGTTGAATCGCTTGTAGATCACGGCGGCCGGCTGGCCGCGCACGAGCATCGTTGTCTCGGCGACGCGGGTCGTGCGCGAGTTCTTCAAGAGCCGCGCACCGGGGTCGCCGAACGGCGCGTCGGGGTCCGCGAGGATGCGGCGGAACGCCTCGGGGTCGAGGTCGCGCGACGCCACACCCCATGACTTTTCACCCTCGAGGACCTGGAAATACTTGTTGGTCGACCGGCAGCGGCGGCCCCACCGGCTCCAGAGCCGCTCGGCCCAGGCGCGGGTGGCACCCTCGATCTGCCGGGCGGCGCGGCCGATCGACGGGCAATTGTCCTGGCGGTTGGCCAGGTAATGCTTGAGAAACCGCAGGCGATCGGTGCGGTTGCTGCGGAGCCAGAAGAAATGGTCGAGCAACGCGAGGTTCGACCGCGCGGACTTCCAGTCGAGCTTCTTGCGGCGCCGGAGGGCATCCAGGTCGATCATGATCAGCTCGGGCTCGTCCCGCGCGGGGAAGCGGACGAGGATGTTTCCGGGGTGGAAGTCGACGTGCAGGAAGCCCGCGTCGTGTAGCCGGGCCGTCATCACGCCGAGCTCGCGCGCCAGGCGGACCCGCACGCGCGACTGGAGCGGCTCGGGCCAGGTGGGCAGGTCGTGCATGGCGAACTCGTCGAGCGGCGTCGTGCCGGCGATCGCGGGTGTGACCAGGAAGTTCTCGAAGAGGAACTTGCGCTTCCGCTGCTCGCCCAGCGCGATCGGCCAGATCGTCGGCACGCCGATCGCGGCCAGGTGTTGCGAGCGTTTCCCCTCGTTGCGTCCCTTGCCGCGGCGAAACCACTGGCGCAGGATCGCGCGGCGGTTGGGGACGAGGAAGTGCTTGATATAAAGGACCCCCTCGGGCAGCTCGGCGCGGTAGACGATCCGGTGCGGCCCGGCCTTGACGGTCGCCAGCCGGCCCTCGGCCCGCCACTGGTCGAGCCGCAGGCCGGCGGGGCCGAGCAGAACGTCGCGCCAGGGCGAACCCGCGCGGACCCACCAGCCGATCTCGCCGAATCCGGTCCACTCCCAGGCCGGCGGCTTGAACATGCGGGGTAATGGGTCCGTCGACGTGGGAGCGCCGGCGCCCGGCGTCTCCGGCGGTGTCGAGGTCGCCGGGCGCGTGCTGAATGTCCGTCGTTGCGGGGTATACACGCTCATCGATGGCCGATCTTCTTGAGGCTCGAAGGGGTCCTGGCCTGCGGTGCCTGGGCCTGGCAGCCGTCGCGATGGTACTGGCCGTGTACGGAGCCGACGGCCGTCGACGGCGCATCGGCCTTCCATCCCGCGGCCGAAAGCGAGGAGGGCCGCGCGGCGCCCGTCATCGACTGGACGAACGCCTCCGACCAGGCCCGGATCGAGTAATCGGCCTCGAGCCGGCGGCGGGCGTCGGCGCCCATTTGGGCGCGGAGCTCGGGGTCGGCGGCGAGGCGGCTGATGGCATCGACCCATTCGGCCGGGCTCGTCGCCAGAAAGCCATTCTCGCCGGGGTGGATCATCTCGACCTGGCAGCCAACAGGATTGGCGACGACGGGCAGGCTGGCCGCCTGGTACTGGAGGACCTTCAGCCCGCATTTGC
>JAKAUH010000880.1 GCA_021818605.1 Planctomycetota bacterium | reverse complement strand
CCACAAACGAACTCGACGGCGATCGCGTGTCACTGTGGAACCGCGTCGCGGACGTGTGGCGCGAGCAGACCGACTTCCGCCGGGCGGTCCTCCGGTACGCCACGCGCTCCGACCAGCTCGACGGGGTCAGCGCCGACCTCTGGCCCGAGGTCGTCTACCCCTTGATCGAGCAGGCCCACTGGCAGCGGACGTATCGGCCACGGCTCGAGGCGATCTGGGACTACCTGGTCGGCACGCTGCTGAACGTCCCGGTGCCGGGCGTCCGTCTCGACCGGATGATGGTCGTCGTCATCCCGATGGAGGTCGCCGAGCAGCTTGACGAGGATCTCTCGTCGTTCGTGGAAGAACCCCGGCTCGCCGAGGCGGCCGAGGACGACGCCAGCTCCTCCACGGAGATCCCCACGACGACCGAACAACAACGTCCGTTCTGGGCGCGCGGCATCATCCCCCGGGACAAGCTGCCGGACGACGCCGACGATGCCCTGCGCATCAAGCCGATGGTTCCGCTCTCGCCGCCGGATCCCTTCCTGATCACCGAGAAGAGCCTTTACGACCTGTGGGAAAGGGCCATGGAGGTGCAGGAACAGGCCGGGCGGCCGGTGGTGCTGCACAGGTCGGTCCCGGTCGGGCCGTACGAGCTCGCGGTCATCCCGACGGTCCGGGGCCGCTCGGCCATCCGCGCGGTCCTTCAGGGCATGCGGGTGGGCAAGCAGATCGAGATGTTTACCCCCCTGGCTCACGACGGGGACGGCGCCTCGCGGACGTTCATCGCCGTCTGGATCTACCAGAACGCGAGCATGGCGGTCGTCTACCTCGACTTCCAGAACAGGGAGCGCTACATCGTCTGGGACGCGCCGGATGCCCACCAGTTCAGCTATAACTCGGTCGAGGACATGCGAATCCGGCTGGCCACCATGAAGCTCGAGGTGCCGGACCGGCTCGACCGGGTTCTCGGCAGGAAATAACGAGCTTCCGCCCCGGTGCCGCCGATTTGGGACTGGCCCGGCGGCAACCACATCCGGCCGGGGCGCCTGTCCCGATCCCTCGTCGGCGCTGTGTGATTCGTCCGCACTTGGCCGGTGGGGTCGTTTCGGTTTAGAATCTCAGGTAGATGCGGCCGGCCAATCAATGGCCGCGAAGCCGGCTTGCACACGACACCTTGCTCAAGCTCGAATAGCGCTGGCGCAAGACCGAAAGCCGAGGAACGTCATCCATGCCGGAACGAGAAGATCTCATCGTGGCCCTCGCACAACTCGACCCAGTCGCCTTCGAAGACGTTGTCAATTCGGCCTATCGCCGGCGGCAGGACTCGGAGGGCAGTACCCCCGAAGCTGTGCCGGGTCCCGAGGCGACTACTCAGCAGTTCGCTCACTGGATCGCGAAGAGGCACCTCTCTAGCGATGCGGCAATCGAGAAGGTCGTCTACCTACCGACGGGATCGCCCGTCGACGAGATCCGGCTCCTGGAAGTGAACCGCTTACTCAACCCGCCAGAACCAGACGCCGTTGAACCGCTCGACTTCTCGCCTGACAGCGACCCACCCTTCCGGGTGTACGTCGCCGATATCACGGCCGATCAGTGGGAGCGGATCAAGCAGTCGCCTGAGTCGCTGCTTCCGAAGGGATGGGACGTGAGAGGCAGTCAGATTATTGGGAGATGAACGACGTGCCGCTCAACGGCCCCCAGCGGCTTTTCCTCAATCAAGCACGGTCGGACTACGAGGTCTTCGGATTCCTGAGAGGGCACGACGTTTGTCACCGACTGCATTATCTGCAAATGTGCACTGAGAAGCTCTCCAAGGTATGGTTCTGGAGGACGTTGCCGCCTCCCCACATTCCAGGCCACCATACTTTTGAGCCGTTCCTTCGAGCCTTGCATACCTCGGGAAGGGCCGATTTCCATCGCATGTTCGGATACCGAGACGCCCGGAGGCTTGTACCGCAATGGCCGGCGATTGTGGGCCTGGCGCTGAGGATTCAGCAACTGGTTCCGGGGCCGAATAATCCGAACCCCGAGTACCCCTGGCCGCGTGTGCTCCCTACCGATAGCCCACTAACTCATCCCTTCACGGAGCTACGGGACTGGAGCTCGACCTCGGCCGGGCTACGGCTCAAGACCTTCGTGGAGAACGTCCTGCGAGACTACGAGCACTACTTTCCCTAGCAGTCATCATCCTCGAGGCCGAGCTGTAAAAGGTTGTCAATATGAGTGGACCTATAGTCAGGCGTTACGGCTTCCCCAATTTCGAGAAGATCTTCGGCGAGCGGCCGGTCGAGCACGGCGTCGACGAAACCGAAGGCGGCGAGAAGTCGGCCGACGAGAAGGGGCCGGCGACGCCGGCCGCGTCGCAGGGCCGGCCTGATGCCGAGAAGACCTCCGGGCCGGCGGATGGGTCGAAGCGGACGACGACCTGAAACATCCGGGGCGGCTCACTCGCCCAGGATCTCGTTGAGGATCGCCGCGAGGCGCACGCCCGACTGCGCGACGCGCTCGACGGCCTTCGGGCCGTTGGCGTCGACGTAGTCCAGCCCGATCTCGTCGCCCCGGCGGAGCATCCGCCCGGTGCGCGGATTCTGGTAGGCGCGGCGCGCCAGCGCGAGGCTCTCGTCGGCCCAGTCCTCGACCCGGCCGTCGGCCCATGCCCGCGCCTCAGGGCGGTCGGCCCGGGACGAGGCGTCGCGCACCAGCTCGTCCTCGGCATGCTCGCGGTAGTGCCAGCGGAACAGGCCCGAGTCCCAGACCTGATGCAGGTTGGTGGTCTCACGCCGGCCGAGGTGGAGCTGGAGCTCGTTGCCGCCGCGGTCGTTGTCGTCGCCGACGTGCAGCGGCTGGTGCAGGTCCTGAACCAGGTGGACGAGGAACCGCAGCGCCTGGCGCCGACGGGCGCGGGGAGCGTTCCGGTCAGCCAGCACGCGGCGGAACTCGGCGATCTTCTCGACGACGCAGCCGCCCCGGCCGCAGAAGCTGGCGTTGTAACGAGGTTCGGAGATCGGCACATTGACGTAATGCCAGGCGGAGGAGCCGCGGATGCCCCGCGCGTGCTCGTCGGCCCAGGTCGAGGCGTCGGCCAGCGACTCGCCGGGGTCCAGCAGCTCGCGGACGGCCGCGCGGGCACC
>JAKAUH010000336.1 GCA_021818605.1 Planctomycetota bacterium | reverse complement strand
GATGAGCAGCCTGCTGCGGGGACTGGTCGAATCGGGCTGGGCGGGTGCCTTGCTGCTGGCCTCGGCCGGCCTCTGGATGTTCTGCCGGCTGCCGTCGGGCCTGAAGAGAGTCGGCACGGCTGATCGCGTGCTGGCACATGGCTTGATCGGAGCCGCGGTTGGGTTTACCCTATGGTCGGTGCTGCACTGGACCGTCGAGCTGCCCGTCGTGGCGATCTCGGCCAGCGCCCTGGGCGGTACGTGCAACCGATGGCTAGCGGGCGGCACGGACCTTTTTGTAGACCGGGCGTGAAGGAACGAACCCCCGGTGAAACTCACGGAGGAGTTGCTGCCACCATGCCGGAATCCACCTGCCTCCACATCCAGGATCGTGAATCGGGGCCGATTCGCGTCGTGGAGTTGCCGTGGATCTCCGTGCGCATCGGCCGGGCGGCGTATTGCGAGGTCTGCCTGCCGGAGGGTCGCCTTCCCGACGAGGCCTGCCGGCTGACACGGCGCGGACGGAGCTGGAGCATCGTTCCGGCCCGGGGCGGGAAACGGATCCTGCTGGAGGGTCGTCCGCTGTGTGGCGCGTGTCCCCTGCCGTTCGATGTCCCGTTCCGGATCGGCCGGTACTGCCTGACCCTTCGCCGCGACGTGGCGGCCGAGCCCGACTGGGAGCTGTACCCGGCCTCGAGCTCGGGAGAACAGATCCTCGGCATCGAGGCCAGCTTGCTCGATGCGCCTCAAACCGCGTCGACCGCGACAGCCACATCGACCGAGGCACCGGCGGCCCAGGCGACAGGTGAGGGCGGAACGGCTGGCGATCCCGAACGATGGCGAGCCCGATGGAAGGCGGCCGAGGCCCATTTCCGGGCCCGGGCCGACCGGCTTCGCACCGGGACCGGCGTGCGTCCGACAGGCTCGTCACCGCCGACTCCGACGACCGAGGCGAAGCGAGAGGCTCCGCGGCCTCCCGTCGACGCCGTGGTGCGTCCGACTCCCAGGCCGGCCGCGCCGAGGATCGAGCCGGGCTGGAGCGCCCGGCTCGGCGAGACGTCAGCGCGCGTGCCGCGGGTCGAGCCAGTCAGGCGGTCCGAGTATCAGCCTCCCGAGGCCGTCCGCCCTGGCGGTTTCCCGGGCTTCGAACCGAAGATACCGACCGATCGCGGAGCACGCATCGAGCCCATCGCACCGCTTCCTCGGATCCAGGTCATTGATGAGAGCTCGCGCGAGTCGACCCGCGCCGCTGAGTTCGACAACACGGAGACATGGTCCGACGCCACTCTGATCGAGCGGACCGAGAGCGCCGAGGACTCCATCGAAAGCCCGGCCGGCAACTCCGCCGGGCAGGAGTCGGAGGTCCTTGCCAGGCTGATGGACGTCTCCCCGCCCGAGGAGGCCGGCGAGCCGCGAGCCGAGGAGGAATTGATCTCGGCTGCGCCCACGTCGATGCCCGAGCCGCGGATCGACGTGACAGCCGCAAGTGACGACACCCGGGCTGGGAGCCGCCCGCGCGACACCGAGACGATCGGTCGGAGGGGCGATCGCGAGCCGGTAATGCCCGGCGGGTCGTCGCCGTCGACGCAACGTCCACTCGAGCGAGGCACCCGGCGGCGCAGGCCGGGGCGCGATCGAGCAGCCAGCGGGCGCCGGAGCGAGTCATCGATCCGGGCCCGCTCGGGCGCGAACGACCTGGACGAGCGCGACGATCGCCGGCCGGGCGGCCGCGCGGAACCGGAGGTGGAATGGCCGACCGTCCGCGATATCCTGGCGAACCATCAGAGTCGCTCGGGCCCTCGGCCGGCCGTCGAGCGCCAGGGGAGCATTCGCCAGACGGTTCCCACGGTGCCGAGCGAGCCGGGCCAGTGGACGGTCCCGGCCTGGCTGGCGCTGCCTCCGATCAGCGTGATCGTGATGGGCCTGGGCCTGGTGGCCTGCGCACTGGGCTGGCGGTGGGCCTTGGACGCGTCGAACGCGGCGGTAGCGACCGGACGCCTGCTGGCGGCCGACGGCGCTGGGCGACCGCGTCCATTACCGCAAGGCATTGGCCCGCCGCGTGGACGTTGGTTCGGGACGACGGCACAGCACCTGGCCCACTGGGGGGTCTACATCGCACGCGCGACGCCCGAGGAGCGGGTCTCGACCGCCGAGGCCCCGGAACTGCTCAGGCGGGCGCTCGAGATCTCCCCGTTGAATCCGACGGCCCGACTGGCGCTGGCCCAGCTCGAGGCGGCCGGGCCGTCGACCTCGGGACGGATTCAACAGGCGGGATTGAGTCGCGATGCCGTGAGTCTGGCCTGGAGCGCCCGCCGGCTGGCCAAGGCTGGAAAGAAAGATGCGGCGCTGCGGCTCTATGGCCGGGCGCTCGCCGCCGCGGCGGCCGGCCCGTCGTCGCGCACCGAGCCGCCCCGGTTCGCCGAGGACGACGCGTCGGGCGATCAGGACGCGACACTGCGCTACATGCTTCCGGCTGAGGACGCGGTTCGGCCCATCCTCGTCGACCTCGCCACCAGGCACGGCTGGAGTTTTGCCGACTGGTCCCCTGCCCTTCCGGACGACCCGGTCGTTCTGCTGACCGCGGCCCGGCTGCTGTCGGAGCGCGGCGAGCCCGGCGCCGACCGCCTGCTTGACCGGATGCTGAGCAATCAACGCCTCGACAACGACGATCAGGAAACCAGCCCGCGAGCACTCGCCGCGAGGGCCGAAGCGCTGGTGCTCCGGTCGCGCTGGCGCGAGGCCGCGGGGACTTATCGGCGAGCGATCGACCTGGCCGACAACGACCTGGTCCGGCGCTCGTGGTGGTTCAACCTCGCCGAGATCGCGCGACGTCTCAACGACGAGCCGCAGCGACAGGCGGCGATCCGTGCTGCGGTGGACGTGGCGACGACCGACGAGATCGCGCGGAGAGCTCGGCTCGTGCTGCAGAGTCCAGGTTCGGAGGCCGTGGTCGCGCGGCCGCCCCGATCGCTGGGGCCGGCCAAGGCGAATTGACGGACGCGGGACCGCGAACCGCGTGCGGCGGGCCGCGATCCCGATCCAGGAGAGCTTGACGGGATACTCAGGATTCCTCCCCAGTCCCAGCGAAGGAAGACCCACATGGCGGCAACGACCCAGGCTCCCGCTGCTCCACCAGGG
>JAKAUH010000124.1 GCA_021818605.1 Planctomycetota bacterium | reverse complement strand
TGGACTGCGATGTCCGCGAAGAACGGCTGGTCCTGGAGCGTGAGGCCGAGTCGGCACCTGATTTTTTCCCGATCTACCTGGGGGACGGCCCCATCGATCGGCACGAGCTCGACTGGCTCCATGAGAGACGGTTGCTCGACATCGCGGCGGCGGATCGCATCCTGGTCCCATCCGAGCACATTGCTGGCGAGCTCGAGCGACACGGCACGCCTCGCGACCGGATCGCGGTGATCCCTTACGCGGCGGATGTTCGCTGCTTCCGGCCCGACGCGGCGAAGGGCCACGGGGATGCCTGCACGTTCCTCTTCGCCGGAGGAATCACCCAGCGCAAGGGGATCAAGTACGTGCTGGAGTCCTGGCGAAGGATCCGGCGGCCCGGGTGGCGGCTTCAACTGCTCGGGTCCCTGCCAGCCGATCCTGGTCCGCTTCGGCCGTACCTCGACGAGGTCGAGCTGCTCGGCCGGGTTCCGCACGACCAGGTGCCGGCCCGGATGGCCGCGGCGGATGTCTTCGTGTTCCCGTCGCTGTTCGAGGGCTCGGCCGTCGTCACCTACGAGGCGCTCGCTTGCGGCCTGCCCAGCATCGTCACGGCGGAGGCCGGCTCGGTGGTCCGCGACGGACGCGAGGGATTCGTCGTCCCCGCTCGCGACATCGAGTCACTCGCCGCAGCCATGGAACGGCTCGGCCGCGATCCGGCGCTGCGCGAGCACCTCGCGAAGGCCGCCCGCGCCCGCGCCGAGGATTTCGACTGGCCCCGCTATCACGCCGCTGTGCTGGCGGCGATCGAAACGGCCGTCTGCCCGTGATCGGACCGGTCAATGTGGCGCGTCTCGTCCGGAGAGAGAACCTCGATTCACGGCACGCGCGCAACCCCTCGTAATGGAGTGCGAACCACGATGAGCCTCAAGACGATGGTCAGGGGACTGCTTCCCCGTCGACATGCGCCGCACCGGATCCTGAGCGGGCCGATGCGCGGTCTGCGCATTGTCACATCCTGGCACGACTACCCGGCGGCGATCTGCGGTTACACCGAACGCAAGCTCACTGACTGGCTGCTTTCGCACGCCCGTTCCGGCGAGACCTGGCTCGACGTCGGGGCCAACTGCGGCTACACCAGCCTGGCTCTCTGCCGTCGGGTCGGCCGGTCGGGGCGAGTGTTCGCCTTCGAGCCAGCCCTCGCGACGGCCGCGTGCCTCGAGCGGACCGGCCGGGAGAACCGGTTCGATCAGCTTGTCGCCCTCCCATTTGCCCTGGACGATTCGCCGGCGCCGACCGTCCTGCGGTTCACGACCGATCGGGGGATGATCGACTCGCAGATGAATACGGATGATCCGCTGGCCATCGCGCAGATCGTGGCCGTCGGCCTGGATGCGATCTGGGAAGGGATCGCGCCGGCCAATCCCACAATTCACGGGATCAAGATCGACGTGCAGGGGATGGAGCTCGAGGCCCTGCGCGGGATGGAACAGACCCTGTCGCGATACCAGCCCACGCTCGTGCTGGAGATTCACCGCGACGTTCCCCGGTCCGATGTGCTCGACCTGCTCGACCGTTGCGGATACCGTACTGACCCGGCGCCGATCGACGAGTCGCTGGGCGCGTTCCTTGACCCGCAGAGCAACGCCAATTTCGTCTTCCTGCCGCAGGCCCGTCATGCCGAGCTCGCGGTTCGCTGACTCCCGGTATCCTGCCTGTTCGCGAGGAGGCCGGACCCGCTCAGTCCGGCCTCTTCACGTCGACCGGTCGGTTCATCGGGCCGCCTCGGCCTCGCGGCGGATCTGTTGCTCGTAGCGATTGGCCGAGCCGAGGAGGTCGTAGAAGGCCAGCAACCCGCAGAAGATCAGTCCCGGCCGGCCATCGAGGAAGCCGAGTCGCAGGACATACGCATAAAGGAAGCGGATGACCGGGCGCATCGGCAGCCGCATCGCGATTTTCCGCAGCCGGCGGCGGAACCGCTGCCGCGGGCCGATGGTCTTCGGAATCGGCTCGTCGCGGAACCGCGTGTACTGCGCGGCTTCCCAGATGGCGTAGCGATTGTGCTTCTCGACCCAGGCGGCGACCGTCGGATAGGCGTGATGCTCGAGCTCGTTCTGAAGCCGAAGGACGCGCCCCTCGAGCTCGACGTGTTCGTGGGCCTCGTTGTCCCCGCAGCGCCCGCCGGTGTCATCCGGCATTCGCTCGTAGCGTCCCAGGCGGTGCTTGAACAGCCGCAGGTTCCAGCAGTCGGAATACCCGCAGTGGCGGATGCGTCGCCCGAGGAAGTAGTAGTTAGAGTTGAGGAAGTAGCCGTCGGCCTCGTCGGCCTCAATCCGGCGGGCGATCTCGTCGGCCAGGTCCGGGAGGACGACCTCATCGGCGTCGACGATCAGGACCCACTCGTTGCGCAGCGGCAGGTTTTCGAGGGCCCAGTTCTTCTTCTTGGGGTAGGTCCCGTTGAAGCGGAACTGGACGACCGTCGCGCCGTGCTCGTCGGCGACCGCGGCCGTTTCGTCCGCGCTCCCGCTGTCGACCACGAAGACCTCGTCGGCCCAGGCAAGCGCCGGAAGGCATCGCCGAAGGTTCTCGGCCTCGTTCTTGACCGGGACGATCACGCTGATGGGCACGATGGATCGGCGGGACGGCATGGCCCCGTGGGGCGGCTGCTGGCAAGAAGCCGGCGGGTCGATGGTGCAAGACGACATCGCATTCCTCGCGTACGTGGGGGAATCTGGTCGGAATCAGCGCTCGACGCAACTGGGAGGCGTATCTCCTCCGGCGAGCCACTCGTAGATCGATGCCAGCCGTCGAGCCTGCTGGTCCCAGGAGTAGTCAAGTTCGACCAGGCGCCGGCCGTTACGGCCGAGGATCGCGCGTTCGTCAGACCCTCGCTCCAGCAGCTCGCGCAGGCCCAGGGTTACACCTTCGATTGTCGGGTCGACCACGATGGCACCGTCGGCCGCCGCCAGCTCGGGGAAGTGGCACGCGGTTGTGATCAGGCAAGGGAGCCGGCAGGCGAGTGCCTCGAGGACCGCCATGCTGAAGCCTTCGCTATGACTGGGCAGGATGAAGGCGTCGGCCGCTCCCCACGCCCGCCGCGCCTGCTCGCCCGAGACATGGCCCAGGTAGGTGATCCGGTCGC
>JAKAUH010000891.1 GCA_021818605.1 Planctomycetota bacterium | reverse complement strand
ACCAGCAACACCGTGATTTTCAGCGAGTGGGTCAAGGGCCCCGCCATGGGTGTGGGCAACGCCAAGAACGGCCTGGGCATGGTCTACTACTTCTCCGGCAATGTCGGCGCGTCGGCCTACCCGACCGATGTCATGTTCCTCCAGGCCTGCCAGGTTAACACCGCGACCGGGGTGCAGCAGCAGTGGGGCTGGAAGGGCGAGTGGTGGCCGACCTCGGGTACGTCGATTTACTCGCATACGGTCACGCCCAACCGCTACGCCTGCGAGTACAGCGACAACGCCCAGGACCGGCGCGGTACCATCACCGGCGTCAACGCCAGTTCCAACCACCCCGGCGGCGTGAACATGCTCTTCATGGACGGCAGCGTCCATTTCATCAAGAGCACCGTCAACTATTTAACCTACTACGCGCTCGCCACGCCCGACCGCGGCGAGACGATCAGCAGCCAGTCGTACTGACGCATCACTTGCCAACCAACCGGGACCAATCGCGCGAGACGATCGACTCGACTCGACTCGTTTCCTGCTCCCCCGGGCTCGCTTCCGATTCCACTGGCACGGTCGATCGGCGCACTTCGGTGTCGTTCGGCCGTGCTGTTTCCTGCGCCAACCGGGCTCCGCCCGGTCGCATGCTCGCCGAGGTGACATCGATGGAGTCGAATCGACCGGACCGCAGCCATCGTTCGCTGACGGGCCGGAAGGTTTTCGCCGTCTTTCTACTTCTTGCCGCATCCATTGGCACCGCGTGGAACGTCGCCCGATCCGATGCCCTGCAAGCCAGCGAGCGCGCCTACGCGAGGGGCGACCTGACGGGCTCGCTCCAGCACGCCCTGGATCATCTCGATCGACTGCCGTGGGATCGGCAGGCTTCGCTCCTGGCTGCGCGATGCCTCAGCCGGATGGACTTCGCCGGGCAGGCCGAACCGTACTTCCGCCGCGCCGGCCGTCTCTCGGTCGGCGATTTGCAGATCCGCGCGTATGCCCTCGCACGCGGGCCCCATCCCGAACGGGCCGTCCCCATTTACCAGCAGATCCTCGAGCAGGCGCCGGACAACGTCGTGGCGATGCGGCGGCTCGCGGGAGTCCTCCTTTCGCAGAGCGATGCCCAGCGCTGCCTGAAGCTGGCCGACCGGCTTGAACGCACGCCGGGCGGTGAGGTTTTCGGCGCGATGCTTCGAGGCACGGTCTACCACAACCAGGAGAACCCGCAACTCGCCGTCGGCGCATTCGAGCGCGTTCTCGAGCTCGACCCACAGCTCGACCAGATCCGGAGCACGCGCAAGTTGTTCTGGACCCAGCTGAATAACGATCTGATCGAATGCGGACGGATCGAGGACGCTGGCCGCCACCTGGAGCGAGCGCTCGCCGAGGATCGGGACGCCGATTTGATGGATTTACTGGGCAATACCTATTTTTTGCGGGGAAGACTGGAGGAGGCCGAGCGATGCTATCGCCAGGCTGCCCAATGGGATCCCGCCTTCTATCGGCCTCATCTCGACCTCGCCAAACTGTATCTCCAGCTCGGCCGGCGTGACGAGGCCCTGCGCGAGCTGAACCAGGCCCGCGCACTGGCTCCCCGGCAGTATGGCGTCCTTTACGTGGTCGCGGTGCTCTACAACCAACTCGGCCGGAAGGCCGAGGCGGAGCAGGTCCGCCGCGAGATCGCCAGCCTGCGAGAGGAAGCCTCGTCCGCGCCCCGGGCGCCGGGAACGCCCTGGCCGGCCTATGCCCTGTAGCCAGCCGTGTCTTGCCCCACGGCCTGCGGCCCTCCGATAAGGATGGGGCAGACCACGAGATCCCGATTGATTATGCTGGACCAGGGGAGAGGCGGCCGGAACACGAACCGACTGATCGAGGTCGATCGTGCACTGAGGAGCCGCCGCCCGGCATTGACGAATCACGGCGAACCCATGATGCAGCCGACGCCCAATCCGCCATCGTCAAGACGGCCATTTCTCCGAAACGTGGCGCTGGCGGTGCTCCTGCTCGGTCTCGTCGGCCTGGCGGTGCTCGGGGTGCTGCGAGCCGAACGGCCCGGGCCGAGTCTCAATGCGATCCGCGATCTGGCCCGGCAGCGGCATTTCCGCCGGGCGATGGACCAGCTTGAGGTCTATCTGCGCTCCCACCCGAAGGACGCCTCGGCGCATTTGCTGATGGGCCAGCTCGCCACCGAGCCGCCCGAGCCCCGGCCTCGCGTTGCGCTCGAGCATCTGGCTTCCGCCCGGCCGAAGGCCCCCAGGGAAGCTGCACGCATCCGCTTCTTCGAGGGGAAGGCCCACTATCAGCAAGGTCGCTACGACCTCGCCGAGTCCGCCTGGACCGAGGCTCTGGAACTCGATCCTCTCGTCCCCGAAGCCGGCTGGGCCCTGGTCGACCTGCTCGACAAGGAGGGCCGGCTGCGCGAGGCGCACCGCGTGGGCATGCGGCTCTACCAGGTCGAGCCCGACCCGCTCGACCGCGCCCGCATTCTGCTCGACATGACCCGGCTGGATATCGACATCGTCGCGCCAGGTTCGCAGGTGCTGCTGTTCGGACCGCTGGCGAAGGAGCATCCCGAGAACCTTCCGCTCTCGCTCACCCTCGGGCTGGCCCTGGTTCGAGACAGCCGGGGCGCCGAGGGCGTCAACGTTCTCGAGGCCGCGCTTCGTCGATTCCCCGACTCGCCCGACGCCTGGGATACGTGGCTCACCGGGCTCAACGGTGCCTACAAGGCTCATCGGCTGATGGAGGAATTCGCCCGGCTTCCCCGCTCCATGGCCGATGATCCCCGGTTCGCCGTGCACGAGGGAATCGTCGCGCAGAATCTGGGCGACTGGCCCCGGGCCATCCGGGCCTTCCGCCGCGCCGCGGCTTATGAGCCGTACAACGGTATCCTGACCTACCGCCTGCGCGCCGCGCTGCGACAGGCCGGAGACCGCGCCGAGCTCGAGCGCGTCAATCGCTGGTACGTCTCGTTCGAGGACGCCTTCCGGACGGTGCGCGCGGTCTACAACGAGGCGCTCGCGACGCCGACCCTCGGCACGTCGCCCCACCCGGAGCTCTACCACCGCCTGGCCGACCTGCGCGAACGGATGGGCCGGCCCGACGAGGCTCGGGCCTGGCATGCCCTGATCCTTCGCGACGACCCGAGGGATCCGGTCAGCCTGGCGGCCCTTGAGCGGCTGAAATGATCCGCCCGCGATCCGCGGCGTTCCTCGTCCACGAGGCTCAGGGACTCGACGAACCGCCGGCCGGGCGGGGCGCCGCCTGCGATTCGTGGAAGTTGGCCAGGCCCGTCTGACCGTGCCGGCGGTAATAGTCGGCCAGTAGCCGATTCATCGCCGGGTCCGAGGAATGATCGGCGAGCACGAGCCTGGCCCAGTCGACGGCCTCGTCCTCGTGGCCGTGCGCCATCAACCAGCGCGCCGCGCGCGAGCGCAGGTCGTTATCGACGGGCGAGGCGAGCAGCGCGTCGCGGATGCCCTGAAATTCCCTTTGCTCGGCCCGGATGCGCTCCACCGCCCGGCGTTCGGACTCGGCCTGGTCCCTGCGGCCGAGCTTCATCAGGACGAGCATCCGCTGGTAGCGATTGGTCTGGTCGAACGGGTCGGCCTCCACCGCGCGGTCGAGGAAGCCGAGCGCGGTCTCGAACCGGTTCCGCCGCAGCTCGACCGAGGCCCGCGCGGCCAGCGTCACGGGGTTTCGCGGCGCCAGCTCCAGGGATCGGTCGAGCCAGCGGACGGCCCGGTCGAACTCGCCCATCTCGATCGCGTTCTGGCCGGCGCCCAGGTAGCCGAGCGGGTCGTCGGGCTTGCGGGCGAGGTAGGTACTGTACTCCTCGGCCGCCTCGGCGTTGCGGTGCGCGCCACGCAGCATCTCGGCCAGCCCCAGTCGCGCCCTGTCCAACCCCGGATCACGGCGAAGGGCCTCGCGATAGTCGTCGATCAGGGTGCCGGGGCTGTACGACATCCGCCGGTCGATCTCGGTGCGAAGCAGATACGGCCGCGCATCGGGGGGGACGTCGCGGCTCCATCGGTCGAGCACCGCCTCGGCTTCCTTTAGCCGGAACGTTCCGAGGTAGATCCTCGCCAGCGCGTCCGCGACCCGGGGATCCGTCGTGCGGCTTCCCTCGAAGGCCGTTCGCAGATAGGGCTCGGCCTGCGACGATTGATTGGTCCGGGCCAGCAGCAGACCCAGAAGGCCGGCCATGTCGCGGTCGGGATAACCGAGCGCGCGGGCCCGCTCCAGCTCGTCGTGCACCGTGGCCAGATCGTCCCGTTCCCAGGCAATCCGGGCCTTGAGGAAATGCGCCTCGGCCGACCGCGGATTGGAATGAAGCCAGCGATCGAGGACGGCGGATGCCTCGTCGAGCCGGCCATCGGCCAGCGCGCGGCGGACCGTCTTCGCGTTGCGGTCGAGGAAGCGCACGGCAACCGTCGCCGCACCCGCCAGGACCAGCACGGCCAACGCGACGATCACGAGCTTCCGCCGGGCCGGCAACTTCAAGGTCGAACTCGCCATCTTCGCGCGCGGTCCCCACATCCTCACGGCCGACGGACCAGCTCCTGTCGGACGCCGTTCCTATCATAACCCCGAATCACCCGGCGGATGAATGCCCGCTGACGCAAAGGCGACCAGACCCGTCCTGGGCCGCGGCCGGGGCGCTCGCGAGGAAAAGGCCAGGGCGCCCGAGGTCGCGCGAGTGTCCAGACTGCCTGGCGGCCGCGGGGGCTGGCGAAGTAACATGAAAGACTCGTCAGCCGCCCGACGCCGAGGCCGTCCGGGCAAGGCCGCCACTTTCCACGAAGTCCCGACCGATCCGAGCATGCTCACAAAATCCGACATCCTCCCCACAGAATGCCTCGCGCCCGCGGCGGTTGAGGAGCACACGCGCCGCTCGCGGCCAACCTCAGCCCGTGGAGTCGGTCGGTGGCTGTCGAGGCTGGCTTTCCTCGGTCTGCTCGCGGGCCTGGCGGCGTTTAATGCCTGGTGGGACTGGCGCGAGAGCCAGCCGCTGGCCAGCGGCCAGGCGATCGAGACCTGGATCGCGTCGGGTCAATACGATCGTGCCGAGGCGGCGCTACGGGAGCGGCTCCGCCGCGCCCCGCACGAGGTCGAGGCTCGGGTGACGCTGGCTCGCACGCTGGCCGCCCACGGCGACATGGTCGGCTGCGCCCGCGAGCTCGACCGCGTCCCGTACTGGTCGCCCCGCCGACCCGAGGCTCTCTTCCGCGCGGCGCAGGCCTTCCTCGCCGCCGACCGCGCCCGCGATGCCGAGTCCTCGCTCCGAGCCCTTCTGGACGACGACCCGCTCCATCCGCCCGACCCGGGGCTCTACCATGACGCCAGCCAGGAGCTGCTGAAAATCCTCGCTGCGGAAGACCGCTGGGAGGACGCCTATCCCATCATCTGGAAGGCCTTCGACCACTCCGCGCCCGCGGATCGCCCGCTCGTCCTGACCATGCGAATCCGCTCCGAGCTGGAGCGCGTCGCGCCGGCCGAGACGATCAAGGTGCTGAGGAAATACCTCGCCGCCGATCCGTCGGATTTCGAGGCCCTGCGCGCGTTGGCGAGGGCCGAGCTGGCTCTCGGCCGGCGCGCCGAGGCCGTCCGAGACATGGAATCCTGCCTCCACGCCCGCCCCGACGATCCCCGCGCCTGGAGCGACTATCTGGACATGCTTCAGAGCCTCGGCGAGCAGGAGGCGTTCGTCACGAACCTCGCCCGCGTGCCGCCATCGGCCGACTCGAAAGCGGAGATCTGGGCCTTGCGCGCTCAGTCCAGGGAACGCGCTGGCGATCTCGAGGGCGCCTCGCGGAACTATCGCGAGGCCCTCAAGCGCAACCCGAATCTCTCCAACGCCCACTATCGGCTTGCCATCATCGAGGAGCGCCTCGGCCATCGCGAGGCGGCCGCCGCTCACCGCAAGCGGTGGCAAGCGCTGCGCGACGCGCGCACCCGGCTACCGCAGGCCGGCCGGGACTACCAGGCCGCCCTGGCCGCCGCCAGCGCACCCAACGCATCGCCGGCCGACCTGGCGCGGTTGAGGGCCGCCTCGTGCCGGATCGCCGCGATCTGGGCCGATCTCGGCGTGAACCGGGCCGCAGAGGCATTCAACCAGGTGGCCTCCAGCCTGTAGTACCCGGGCACCGGCGTCCCCAGCCCGCCCGCCGACGGATACGATCCGAACCACGAGACACGACCATGCGACCGAGGGCCTGGATCGTTCGAGGGATGCTGCTGCTCGCCGTTCTGGGCGGAGTGGCGGCCGCCGGCTGGGCCTGGTGGACGCGCTCCGGCCGCGCGGCCGACGCGATCGTCCTGGGCCGAGCGGCTCTCGACCGCGGCGACCGGGACGAGGCCGCCCGGCTGGCACGTCAGCGGTTGAAGGCCGAACCCCAGGATCCCGATGCACTCCGGCTGCTCGCCAGGATCTCGTACCAGCAGGGCCGCGACGACGTCGCACTCGCGCTGTTCAATCGGCTGGGCGCCGAGGCTCTCCAGCCAGAAGATCGCTACTTCCTGGGCCTCGCACTCGCACGCAGCGGCAAGCTCCAGTCGGCAATGCGGGTCTGGCAGGGCGACGGTAAGACCGGAGCGCAAACCAGAACGCCCGCCATCCTCGTCGAGCTCGTCCGGGGCTATTTCCGCCGTGATGAACTCGACGAGGCGTCCCGCACGGCCGAAACCTTGCTCAGGCGGCCCGGCTGGGAGTCGCAGGCGCTCGCCCTGCTCGGGATGATCGCGCTTCAGCTCAACGACCCCGGCCGCGCGGCCGATTACTGGTTGCGCTCCGAACGGTTCGAACCATCCCCGACCAGCACCTCCCTCCGGCTGGAGATAGCCCCGATGGATCTGGCGCGGGCGCTCCTGCGCGTGGGCCGCGTCCGGGAAGCGACCGATCAGCTTCGCAAGGTACTCGACCACGGCCCCGATCCCGAGGCCTCCTGGCTGATGGGCCGCGTCCATCTTCAGCAAAAGGACTGGTCCGCGGCCAGGGCCGACCTCGAGGCAGCCAGCGCCTATCGCGAGGCGAACCCTATGGCTCGCGACCCTGGTCCTTACGTCGGCTCCGCCAGTTGCGCCCCGTGCCACAACCGCGAATACCGGTCACAACAGGCGTCCCGCCACTCCCGCACATTCTTCCGCGATGTCGACCTCGCCAGGCTCGAGCTCCCCGAGTCGCCCGTCCGCGACCCGTCCGATTCGACGGTCGTCCACAAGTTGGTCCGCAGCCAGGATGGGCTGGTCCACCAGCAGACCGAAGCCGATGGCAAGGTCTTCGAGGCCGTCGTGCGGTACGCCTTCGGCTCGGGCGATCGCGGGCTGACGCCCGTCGGGCGCGATGCGAACGGCCGGGCCTACGAGCTGCGGATCTCCGACTATCCCGAGTGCCACGGCGACGACTCCGCCGGACGGCCCGTCGCTCGCTGGGACATCACCGCCGGCCACCCGAGAACCCCGCGAAAGCCCGAGGAGTACCTGGGCCGGCCGCTCACCGAGAACCAGGTCCGCCGCTGCCTCTTCTGCCACGTCACCGACATCAAGGCCGCCGTCGACCGGACTGGCCCCTGCGGCATGGATCGCGGCATCGGCTGCGAGCGGTGCCACGGACCGGGCGGAAACCACCTGCTCGCCATCGAGGGAAAGCTGGTCGAGCTCGACCCGGCAATCGCCCGGCCGACCCATACCAGCGGCGCGCCGATCGTCAAGCTGTGCGGCCAGTGCCACTCGCCCCGCGGCATCACGGTCGCGCGCGACGACCCGGCTGCCCCTCGGTTCCAGGCCACGACCCTCACCTGGAGCCGCTGCTACACCGAGAGCCAGAACGCCCTCGATTGCACCACCTGCCACGACCCGCACCGCAACGCCTCGACCTCGAAGCCTGATTACGAGGTCCGTTGCCTCGAGTGCCACTCGCCCGCGGATCGCGCCAGGCTGCCAGCCGCGCTGTCCCGCCCCCAAAACCACGCCATGCGCCTCGACGCGAATCGCACCGTCTGCCCGGTCAACCCCTCGACCGGCTGCATCGACTGCCACATGCCGACCGTCGCGGGCATCGTGCCCCACTCGACCTTCACCGACCACAACATCCGCGTCCACCGCGATTGATCGCCGCCCCGATGGTGCGCTCAGCGGCAAGCGTTCATGTGTGCGCATGCAAGCAAAATGGGGACTGGCTCCGAGTTTTCGAGGTGCCTGTCTGTCCCCATTTTGTTCGTGGCTCTCAACCGTTCGTCAGCGCCGACCTCGGCCGCTCGGGTCCGACCCCGGCCATCCAGCCGAGCGTCGCTATCCCCAGCAGTGCGCCGGCGCAAAGACCCGCCGGGATCGTCGCCAGCAGCATGCAGGCGGACAATTCCCCCACCAGTGCTTCGGCCGCCGGCATGGTCAGCCAGCCGATCGCCAGGCCGGCGATCCCCCCCACAACGTCATTGATCATGATCCAGAGAATCGCCCCGATCATCCCGCCCGAGCTGATTGCTGATCTCATGTTAGCACCTCCCCTCATCGCAGCCTCGCCACCGATTGTCCGGCCTCAGGGGGGATATGCCGAGTTCCTCCGATCGTGTGCCACCGACCGCGTCGAATCTTGCCACCACGGGATTGCCCCCAGACGCGCCGACACGAAAATGCCACTTTCGGTCGGAGTCTGTCGCACAGAGACCGGGCGGGAGGACGGGCCGGGAGGAACGCGGCCCACGACAGCCGGAGGGGATCGAGCCCGGATCGGAAGTAGGTCAGGCTCTCAGCCTGACCCGGTCGGGTCGGGCCGGAGTCGGGTCGGGTCGCGTCCGCGTCAGGCTTAGGGACGCTGACGAAGTCGACTCCGGATCCCGGGCGTAAGCGGTTATGGATCTGTCGGGCCGGGACCGCGTCAGGCTGAGAGCCTGACCTACTTCGGTCGGGTCGGATCGGATCGGGACCGCGCCAGGCTCAGCGACGCTGACGAAGTCCACTCCGGATCCCGGGTGCAAGCGGCCGTGGATCTCGGGGCGACGGGCCAGAAGGCCCGTATGGTTGCTACAGTCTCAATTCATCAAGGAATTGCGTCGGAGTCCGGCCGGAACCACGGCAGAAAGTAGTTACGTTTGTTCGTATGTTTGTGAAATCGACTTTGGGGCGATCCCGGGTACGTGGTCCACTCGTGCGTGGTCCACTCGTGGTCGGTCAGCCCTGCTGCCATCGCGGGCGAGTGTTGCCGAGTCCGGCCCTGCTCTTCGCGTTCCGCCAGGTTTCGCACAGGACAGCGGAAGTTGTGCGAATAAATAATGAGAATTGCATTTGATCGTTACGTCTGCCAATCCTTCGGGAAAGTCGAGATCCTGCCAGCCTTCCGGGCGTTCCTTGCGGGTCCATCGCGTTGTCCCGATTCAGGAACGAGATGAAAAGCCGTGGACTTGCGGCATTCCATGAATTCGGGACACGACCGTCGATCAAGGCGAACAGTGAGAACACGAGAGACTCAGCCGGCCTGGGCGTTTGGTGGGGCACCGGATTCACGCCCGAGCAGCAGGAGCGCCGTCGCGTAATTCACCAGGTCGCCGCGGTCACGTGCGATGTCGGCCAGGCGCTGCCAGGCGCCCGCCTGTTGACAGAGCTGGGCGATGTTCGGGCAGAAGAGCGAACCCTCGGCCAGGCCGGCGAGGTGGCGCGAGGAGACGTCGATCGCCTCGTCGAATCGCCCGAGCCGCACGAGCAGGTTGACGAGTGTCTGAGCGGCGACGCTCGCCGCCGCTGACTCCTGTCCGTCGCCGGTTGCTTCGATCTTGCCCCGGAAATGGGCGATCGCCGCGTCGGCATCCTGGTTGAGCAGCGCTCGGAGATACATGCGATGATCGTCGAAGATCCGTTCGAAGGGGGGCACGCCCTCGAACTGGAGCCGCGGCGAGAGCCGGCGTCCGTACTCAGTGAGATCGGCCGCCAGCGCGATCGCCTCGGGATCGCCGGCCAGGACCGACATCCGGACCACCGAGGCCAGGTGCGAGACGTCGATGTGATAGGCATCCTCGGCGACGAGCCAGTCGCGACCGGCGAGGATCTCGGCGATCGTCGCCCCGGCCGGCGGCGCGAGCTGACCGCGGCCGGTGATGTCCGAGCGCAGGTTGGCCGCCAGGTCGCGGTGCAGGTGCAGGATCAGCCTCTCGGCGCAGTCGCGGCGCAAGGCCTCGTCGTGCCCGGGCAACCCCTCGAAGGCCGAGATCGCCGAGCAGGTGCCGTAATTCTCGAGGATCAGCTCGAATCCCCGGCGCGGTTCGACGCCGTGGTTGAACGCCACCTCGATGACGGCACCCAGCCGGTCGCCGTCGTCGGGCGATCCGGGGTCCGGGCGGTAGTCGCGGATCGCCTTCGCGATCGGCTCGTTCTCGCCGATGACCCGGTAATAGGCCCAGGCCGTCGGGATGTCGCCGGCGGCCAGGTGGCGGGATCCGACCAGCCGGATGGCCTCGACGTACCGCTCCTCGTACTTCGTCCGCTCGGGCTCGGGCAGGTCAGCCAGCGATGCGGGCGCGACGAGGGGCAGCCCCAGCTCGAAGCGGGCCTTCAGCAGCAAGGCGTCCAGCAGCGCGCGATAATCGCCCGATGCGTCGAGGCTGGCGGCCAGCCGGTCGAGTGCCGCGGTGGGTCCCTCGGCTTCAAGGCTCGTCCGGATCGCCTGACAGGGCGCGGGCTCGGTCCGTTGCGGGGTCTCCGCGCCCGATGGGTCCGCGGCGGTTGACCCCGGTCGTTCGGCCGTCGTCGCTGATTCTCGCATGACGCTCCGCCTTGAAAGGCCCTCCCCGGCCGATCCTGAGCTCGAGCCCGAAACCAGGGAATCCGTTCATTCCCCATCGGCCGTCGGGCCGGACGCGGTAGCCCTGGCCTCCGGCGGGTGGATCGGCTCCCGGTCGGCGCGAACGGAGTGTTTCCCCGCCAGCCAGTTCCGCCGTCGATAGCAATCCACCAGCAGGTCGCGCGTCTCCTCGACCGAGTCGGTCATCACCAGCAGGTCGAGGTCCTCGGGCGAGATCGTCCGCTCGACGAGCTGGGTCCCCACGACCCAGTCGATCAGCCCGCTCCAGTAGGCCCGGTTGTACAGGATAATCGGGAACCGGCTCACCTTGCGAGTCTGGACCAGCGTCAGCGCCTCGAACAGCTCGTCGAGCGTGCCGAATCCGCCGGGGAAGATGACGAAGCCGTTGGAGAACTTCACGAACATCGTCTTGCGGACGAAGAAGTAGCGGAAGTTGATGGCCAGGTTGGTGTAAGGGTTTCCGGCCTGTTCGAACGGCAGCTCGATGTTGCAGCCGATCGACAGGCCGCCGGCCTCGTAAGCGCCCCGGTTGGCCGCCTCCATCACGCCGGGCCCGCCGCCGGTGATCACGGCGAAGCCGGCCTCGGCCAGCAGGGCGCCCAGGCGCTGCGCGTCCGCGTACATCGGGTGCGACTCGCCGAAGCGGGCCGAGCCGAACACGCTGATCGCGGCGCCCACCTCGGCCAGCGCGTTGATCCCGTAGACGAACTCGCCCTGGATTCGCAGGACGCGCCAGGCCTCGGTGTGGGTGAACGCCCCGAGCTCGGGAGCCCGGGGCGAAGGTTCGGCCAGCTCCGTGCTCTCCAGGAGCTGCTCGTCGGCCGTCTGCCGGTGCCCCGGGCGGCTCGTGCCGCCCCGCCCCGAGCTGTCCATCAGGCCGCCCGGCTTCCAGCGGCCGCCGCGATGCCGGGTCTGTGGATCAGGATCGAAATGTCCGTTTGTCCCCGCGAGCGGGCTATTCCCCGCGTCGCCAGCCTCGACATGTTCCACGAGTGCCACTCGTTTCCTCTTCGAGAATCCTTCCGTCTGTCGCGATCCCGCGGCTTTTGCTCGAATGGGGGAGCGTTGTCGCGGGAAGCGGGTCTGACAGACGACCGGCCGCGGGTGCGGAGGCGACCGGGTTCTTCTACATCCACCTATTCATAGTCATTCTACGGTCGCGGGCCACGCTTGCCAGGGTTCCCGGCCGGAATCCGGCCATCGGGCTCGCGGCCGGGCGGTTGGATGTCGTAGAATTGCAACATGGCCGGGGCCGTTCGCCGTCCGGCGCACGTGCGACACGAGAGTCAGACGGACCCCGCCTCGATGAATCCGCCGAATTCCCCCGATCGGACCACGCTCCGCGACCCCCTGGCAGACTCGCCGTTCCTGCGGGCCTGCCGTCGCGAGCCCACGCCCGTTACCCCGATCTGGCTGATGCGCCAGGCCGGCCGCTACATGCCCGAATACCGCGAGGTGCGGGCACGCGTCCCATTCCTCGAACTATGCAAGCGCCCGGAGCTGGCGACCGAGGTGACTGTCACCGCGGCCGAGCGACTGGGTGTCGACGCCGCCATCCTGTTCGCCGACATCCTCCTGATCCTCGAGCCGCTCGGCTTCCAGCTTGAGTTCTCCAGGGGCGAGGGACCGGTCATCCACAATCCTGTCCGAGCGGCGGCCGATGTCGACCGCGTCCGGCCGCTGGAAAACACGGAGCCGCTCGACTACGTCTTCCAGGCGGTGCGCGCGATCCGCGCCGCACTTCGCTCCGACTTGCCGCTGATCGGCTTCGCCGGCGCCCCGTTCACCCTGGCGTGCTACGCGATCGAGGGGGGCTCATCGCGGCATTACGAGAAGGCCAAGACCTTCATGTATGCCGACCCGAGTGCGTGGGACGCCCTGATGGGCCGCCTGGTGGACGCGACGGCCGCCTATCTCAATGCCCAGGCCGCCGCCGGAGCCCAGGCGTTGCAGCTTTTCGATAGCTGGGTCGGCAACCTCAGCCCGGCCGACTACCGCCGCTTCGTCCTGCCGCACATGGCCAGGCTGTTCTCGCGGTTGGACCCCTCGGTCCCGACGATCCACTTCGGCACCGATACCGGCTCGCTTCTGGAGCTCCAGCGCGAGGCCGGCGGGTCGGTCATTGGCCTCGACTGGCGGGTTGAGCTCGACCAGGCCTGGCGGCGCCTCGGTGACGGCGTCGCCGTTCAGGGGAACCTCGATCCCGTCGTCCTGTTCTCCTCACCCGACGAGATCGCCGCCCAGGCCCGTCGGATCCTCCGCGAGGCCGCCGGCCGGCCCGGTCACATCTTCAACCTCGGCCACGGCATCCTCCCCGGTACTCCCGTCGACAATGTCCTCGCCCTCGTCGACGTCGTGCACTCTTCCACCTAGCGGCCCCCCCGATCCCCGCCCCAGCCCGGTTCCTCGTCAACGGGGCGCACGGGAATTCCCAAAATGCCACTTCCCGCGTTAGAATAAATGAGGATTTGGAGAAGGACGCAGGGCTTGCAGCCATGCTGGCATTCCGTCTTGGTGGAAGTGCAGGAAAACTGGCACCGGCTCGATTTTTTTCAAGCCTGGGGTGCCCGGGTCGATTAAGATCCCCGCGATATTGAGATCGCGCGGTGTGGCGCCTCGGTGGGTACAAGCGATTGGCTCGCTCGAGATCGTCGCGTCCGCCCGTCACGGCGAGCCACCCGGATTTCGGCGATCAAGGAGTCAACATCTTGGCCGAGGTTATGTACGACCCGGCGAAGTCGAAGCGCGTGATCGTGATCGGCGGCGGCCTCACGGGCCTGGCGGCCGCGCATCGGATTCACGAGCGATCGACGGCCCTGCGCCGTCCGGTGGACCTCGCGCTGCTCGAGGCGAGGGATCGGGTGGGGGGTGTGATCCAGACGGAGAAGCAGGATGGCTTCACGCTGGAATGCGGGCCGGACTCGTTCATCACCAACAAGCCGTGGGGTCTGGACCTGTGCGAGCGGCTGGGGTTGAAGGATCGGCTGATCCCGACGGACGCGGGGCATCGGCGGTCATTCGTGGTGCGCAAGGGGCGGTTGCTCCCCGTGCCCGAGGGGTTCGTGCTGATGGCGCCGCACCGGCTGGGGCCGCTGCTGGCCTCGCCGATTCTGTCGTGGCACGGCAAGTTGCGGATGATGATGGACCTGTTCCTGCCGCGCCGGGATGACGATGCCGAGGAAAGCCTGGCGGGCTTCGTCCGCCGCCGGCTGGGGCGCGAGGCGCTCGAGCGCCTGATCCAGCCTCTCGTCGGGGGGATCTACACGGCGGATCCGAACGACCTGAGCCTCAAGGCCACGCTCCCGCAGTTCCCGGCGATGGAGCGCGAGCACCGCAGCCTGATCCTCGCTGGGTTGCGTGAGGCGCGCAAGCGGCCGGGCCGGCTCGACCGCCAGGCATCGGGCGCTCGCTATGGGATGTTCGTGGCGCTCGAGGGCGGGATGGGCGAGTTGCCCGCCGCGCTGGCGGCCTCGCTGCCGCCGGGCACGATCCGCACGAATACCTCGGTCCGCCGGATCGTCCGCAACGATCCGATCTCGCCGTGGCTGGTCGAGCTGCTCGACGGGCCGCCGATGGAGGCGGATTCGGTCCTGTTGGCCGCCGAGGCCCATGCCTCCGCCCGGCTGATCGACGCCCAGGACCCGGGGCTGGCGCTCCAGCTTCGCGCGATCCCGTATGCCTCGTCGATCATCGTGAACGTGGCCTATCGCCGCGACCAGATCCGCCACCCGCTTGATGGCTTCGGCGCCGTGGTGCCAGCCATCGAGGGCCGTCCGATCCTGGCCGTGTCGTTCCTGAGCGTCAAGTTCCCCAGCCGGGCGCCGGCCGGCACGGCGCTGTTGCGCGTGTTTATCGGCGGGGCGACCCAGCCCGAGCTCTGCGACCTCGACGACGACGCCATCGGCGAGCTGGTCCGCCAGGAGCTGCGCGATCTGATCGGCGCCTCGGGCGATCCGCTGTTCATGCAGGTCGGCCGGCATCCCCGGGCGATGCCGCAATATGTGCTGGGCCATCTCGACCATGTCGCCGCCATCCGGCGCAAGCTGGCCCGCCACCCTCGGCTGTATCTCACCGGCATCGCCTTCGACGGCGTCGGGATCCCCGACTGCATCCACGCCGCCGAGACCACCGCCGACACGCTGCTGGATGCCCTGGCCAACGCCGCGGCGAGCGCGGCGTGAGTCGCGACCTCCATGGGCAAGGACCTGCCGAGAGAACGACCCGATCGAGCGAGCAATCCCCGGAAGTTTGGCCCGTCGCAGGCGAGCGTCCACGTCGCCCCGGGTCAGACCGAGGGCCAGGTGGTTTCCGTGATGAGGTCCATCCTGGGTCGGCCTCGAGCCGCGCTCCGCGAGGCGGCCAATCTGGCGGGTGCGCCGGATGATGCTATGGTCGAGGTGAGCGTGGTTCCGCGTCATGGAAGGCGGGCAATACAGATTCGGGCTGAGAATGCAGCGACGAACCTGCGGATACTTCTGTATCAGGGATTCGATGGAAAACGGATCGTCGAGAACGAACAGATCGACGTCACGGAGACCCGTCGGGGCCAGGGTATCGGGACGCGGCAGCTTGCTCGCCAGGTCGAACAAGCGAGGCGGCTTGGCATAGCGGAGATCCAGGGTTACGCCGCCCGTAATGATGAAACCGGGGATGTGGGCTATCTGGTATGGCCCCTCCTGGGCTTCGAAGGAGTCCTGCCGCGCGATATCCTTGAGAGGCTCCCGGACAACCTTTCGGCCGCGCGCAGGGTCAGCGAGCTGATCCAGGATGTGGATGGCCGGCGCTGGTGGCGTGAGCACGGCGACTCGCTCGCCGTTTTCTTCGACCTGGGCCCTCGCAGTCGCGCGGTGCGCTGGCTCCGTGCCTACCTCCGTCGTAAGAGGTTCTCGTCATGAACCGCAAAGGTATGTGGGCTGACTTCAGCGACGAAGAGATCGAGCTAATGCTCACCATCCGTCGCGAGGCGGAGGAGCGAGCGCGGAAGGCCGCCGAGAAGGCCGCTCGTCCCCGGCGAGTCGCCAAGCCGCGCGTGGTTGAGGCAACTCCCGATCGGAAGACCAAGTCGAAGAAGAAGTCCGGCCGTTGATGAAGACCCCAGTGGGACGTGCGTGATGGATAAGAGACGGCGACGACACCAGCCTGACCTTCGACTTGAGCCCGGGAAGTCCGGCACGTCGCCGCTTCCGAGGCTATCGCCGCCGGAAGGATTTCCCCCGAACCGACGAGGAATAGGGGCGGCATTCTCGGATGAGGAGCTCGCCCTCATGGCCTCGCTCTGGATCGACAAGCATCAGCGCGAATTGAAGAGAAGCCGAAAGCGTCGTGGTTAGCCCCGATCGAATCATCTGCCGACACCACATTGTGCCGTATGGATGTTCCTGCCACCGCCGCCGAAAATCCCGAGGAAGTGCGATTGATTCCTCGGCAGGCCGCAGATTCAGGGGTGACCTGACGGTCGGCAAGCTGGGGGCGGAGCATCGTG
>JAKAUH010000800.1 GCA_021818605.1 Planctomycetota bacterium | reverse complement strand
GACGGATTGCCGACAGCAAATAGTGAAGACCCAGGCCCTGGATTTGTCGGTCCGGACTCCTCTCCGCTCTTCGTGATTCGCGCTTTGAACTCGATCCTTTCACAGACGCTCAGTATTGATCCGAGCTGATGACTTCCTTGCCCGCGCGGGTGCCGAGGGCCCACCAGATTTGCGGGTTGATCCCGTCCTTGACGAACTTGACCGAGCCGTCGCCGAAGGCGACATTCACGCCGCCCGAGTGATTGCTCGTCGCGGTGATCGCCGCGCCGATGCCGCCCCAGGTCGAGTTCGAGATGAACGTCGAGGAGTCGGGCGTGCCGGCGCATGAACTGCTGTTGGGTGTCATGAAGTGCATGTAGGCGTTGTTCGCCGTGGCGAAGTCGGCGCTGAGCAGCCACTGCGAGCCGAAGCTGCCGGTGGCCGTCGCCTGCGTCGTGGCGGAGAGCCCCTTGCAGGCGGTCAAGAACGACTGGGCGTTGGCCAGGCTGCCCTGGTCGAGCACCACGCTCATCGCCACGGGGTACAGCCCGCGGCGGCCGTTGCCTGGCCCAGGCATGAGCGGCATCCACGGCCCCTGAAGATTATCCTGGGCCAGCAGGTGCTCGCTCAGAAGCGCGGTTGTCGACATCCCGTCGACGATGAGCGCCAGCCGGATCGGCCCGGCGGTGATCGGCGGCTTACCGCCCGACCCGACGATCTGCTGAAACACCACGTTGTTTTTCGCCAGGATGGGGACGATCGTCCCCGAGCAGGACCGGATCATCGCCGGGCCGCCGTAATTGCACGCGTAGTTGCTCACGGCGAACTGCCCCGTATAGCCGGCCCCGCCCGACCCGGCGAGATAGTTGACGGGACGCTGGATGCTATCCGACGGGCAGAGCAGCGGGCTGAGCGTTACGAGTGCGACCGTGGTATTCGCCCCCGAGAGCGGCGGGGACATCTCGAGCATCGGCAGGTTGAAGTTGAGCGCGTTGTACAACGGTTGCTGCTCGAGCTGCGGTAGCACACTGGCCGTCCAGGAGGTCCACCACGCAGGCTGCACCGCGCCATTGATGTACGAGGTGTTCTCGGTCGTCTGCGCTGGCAGGAAATTGGTCTGCGTGACATAACTCGTCACGGCCAGCGCCAGTTGCTTCAGGTTATTGAGGCACTGGGTCCGCCGCGCCGATTCGCGCGCCGCGTTGACGGCGGGGAGCAAAAGCGCGATCAGCACGCCGATGATGGCGATCACAACCAGAAGCTCGATGAGCGTGAACCCCCGCCGCGGACCGTTCGAGCGGATCATCGCAATATCCTCTTGTTGCGCGAGCATGCTCAGACATGAAGGCGCACGTACTGCAACTGGAATTATCGGCGCCGGCTCGCGAATGACAAGGGCGGGGCACACGATTGGGCCGTGCCGTACCCCACGAGAGGTTCACCCCCGAGGCGGCGGATACAGGGCATACCCGGCGACCGCGGTCGGGACCTTGTAGACGGTCTTGCCGGAGGTGACGTAAAGGACCCGGCGGCCAGGGCCGCCGAAGGCCAGGTTGGTGCAGAGATCCTCGGGGATCGGGATGCGGCCGAGGAGTTCGCCTCGGGGCGTGATGACGTACACGCCCGCCGGCACGTCAGCCGTCTCGCCCTCGTGACGGGGGAACAGAATGCCCGCGGCGACCCACAGGTTGCCCCGCTCGTCGAGCCGCATGCCGTCGCCGCCGCGGCCGCGGCCGAAGTCGAAGACGAGTCGCTGGCCCGACAGGTTGCCCCCGGCGTCGACGTCGAATGCCCAGACCTTGCGGTTGCCGCCGGGGCGAGTGTGGCTGTCGATGATGTAGAGCGTCCGCCCGTCGGGCGCGATGGCCAGGCCGTTGGGCCGCTCGATGGCCGGCTGCGTCAGCACGCGCCGGACGTTCCCGTCCGGGTCGATCCGATAGACCGCCTCGTGCCCCATCTCGAGCATCGACCGGTCCTTCTCGTAGTACGGATCGGTGAACCAGATGGCGCCGTGGATATCGACGACGACGTCGTTGGGGCTGTTGTACCGCTTCCCCTCGTAGCGCTCGGTGAGGACCTCGACATGGCCCGTCTTCATGTCGGTGCGCACGACCCGGCGCCGGCCGCCAGGCCCCTGCTCGGCGCCCTCGCAACTGATCAGCCGGCCCGAGGCGTCGAAGGTATTGCCGTTGGTGCGCCCGCTGTCCTCGCGGAAGACCGAGAGCGCTCCATCCGGGGTGAGGCGATAGATCCGGCTGGCGAAGATGTCGCTGAAATACAGGTTGTCCTCGGCATCGAAGGCCGGGCCCTCGAGCAGGCCCGTCCGGACGGCGATGGTGGTCGCCGCGCCGGGTGCGAGGAAGTCCACCGGAAGCGGCGTCCGCGACAGATCGCTCATGGGTCACCTTATTTCATTTTGTTTCTTGTTATTTCAAGTCATTTCAATCCGATTCGATTCGATTCAATGCAATTCACCGCGGGCCGGCCCATATCGCGCCGGAACTGCTCACCGATCAGGGGAAGGCCGTCCGCGATGCGAATGCCCCGGCCGGCCGGCCGCCGACGCGCTCGATGGCCTCCTCCAGCTCGGGCATGTCGATCGGCTTCATCAGGTGAACGTCGAACCCGGCGGCGCGGCTGAGCTCCAGGTCGTCGAACGAGCCCATGCCGGACAGCGCGATCGCCGGGACGGGATGTGTCGAGCGCAGGACCTGGACGAGCTGGAGGCCGGTGCCGTCGAGCAGCTCGATGTCGCTGATGAGCAGGTCGAAGTCGGCGGACCCGGCGACGCGAAGGGCCGCCTCGACGCCGGTGGCCCCGCTCACCTGGTATCCGCGGCGGGTGAGGAGCTCGGCCAGGGAGTTCCGTGTGTCGTCGTTGTCGTCCACCAGCAGGATGCGGAGCGGCCGTCGCGCGGCCGAAGCGGCGTTCGGCTCGAACGGCTCGATCGTCGGGACCTCGACCGCGGCCTGGACCGTCGGGATTTCGACCGTGAACGTCGAGCCGCGATCCGGTCCGGCGCTGGCCGCCCAAAGACGCCCGCCGTGCTGCTCGATGATCGACCGACTGATCGTCAGACCCAGGCCGAGCCCGCCCGACCGCCGCGCCGTCTCGATACTCCCCTGCTAAAACAGAATGGAGT
>JAKAUH010000237.1 GCA_021818605.1 Planctomycetota bacterium | reverse complement strand
CCGAGCAGCAGGATGCCGTCCCCCTGGTTGCCCGCGATGACGTTGAACTGCAGCGACGACCGCGTACCGCCGATCGTCGTGCCCGTCGAGGCGTTGCTGACCCGGATGCCGAATCCCTGGTTGCCGAATGCCGTCGACCCGTTCTCGTCGACTCCGATCGAGTTCCTCGTGATCGTCGTGTTCGTGCTCGCCTGGCCGGAACCGATGTCCACACCACCCCAGCCCCCCTGCGAGCCGTTGCCCGAAATCACGTTGCCGTTGATCTTCACCCCGTTCGAGCCATTCACGATCACGCCATCCTGGCCGTTGGGCACCGCCGCCGTCTGCTGCTCGTTCAGCCCGATCGTGTTGGCGCTGATGTTGGCATAGCCTCTGGTGTTGTACACGTCCACGCCGTGCAGGGCATTGCCCGAGATCACATTCGCCCCGATCTCCGCTGATGACGAAGCATTCAGAAACACACCCCGTCCCGCGTTCCCCAGCGGCGTCGAGCCGTCGGACGCCAGTCCGATCAGGTTGTCCACGACCACCACGCCGCCGCCCGACCCGACGAACACGCCCGAGCCCTTGTTGGCGTCGATCAGGTTCCCCTGCCCCTGGGTCTGGCTGCCGACGTACAGGAACGTGCCGGATCCCGAGACCGAGATCCCGTTGCCGCCATTGCCCAGCGCCCGGGTGCCCGTGCTATCCGTCCCGATCTCATTGCCGTAGACGAAATTCTGGCTGAAGGCGCCGGATGTCGTGGTCTGGTTGATGCCGTCGCCCAGGTTGCCGGAGATCACGTTCCTGGCGCTGGGCGTCGAGCCGCCGATCGTGTTCTTGATGGCGTTGTTCTGGATCTGGATGCCGAAGCCGCCATTGGCCAGCGGGCCTGACTGCGTGGCGGTCAGCCCGATCGTGTTGCCCGTCACCAGGTTGTTCTGCGCGGTCAGGCCCGGCCCCGCGCCGATGGCGATGCCGCCATAGGCCGACGATGTCGCGTTGCCGCTGATGAGATTCCCCCGGACGATCGTCCCGTTGGCGGCATTGAGCAAAATCCCGTCCTGAGAGTTCGGGTCGATACTCGTACCGGCGAAGTTGGTACCGATCCAGTTGCCGACGATCTGGTTCGCGCCGCCGGCCGAGACCTCGAGTCCGTTCGTCGCGTTCCCCGAGATCAGGTTGCGCGAGGCCACCGTGGGACCGCCGATCGTGGTGTTGTTCGCATTCGCCAGCACGATCCCCGCGCCGCCGTTGGGCCTGGCGCCGGTGCCGCTGTTGTCGGTGCCGACCAGGTCGTTGATCACCATGTTATGGTTGCCGGTGATCTTGATCCCCTGGTTCAGATTGCCCGAGATCAGGTTGCGATCGGCGTTGGCCAGCCCGCCAATCACGTCGCCCTGGGCCCCCTCGATCGCCACGCCGATGCCGTTCCGCGCCGAAGGGATATCGCCATTGGGCTGGAGTCCGACGAAATCACCGACGATCTGGGTATTGTGGCCGCCCTTCACCGCGATCCCCGCGCCCTTCGAGAACCCGACGAATGAGAGGCCCTTGATCACCGTGCCATCGCCCTTGTCCACGACCAGCCCCGAGAATCCCGCGCCGGCGACCGCCTTGATCTCGACCAGGATGATCGCATTATCCCCCTGGCCGGCTCCCAGGGTGTTGGCCTTCGCCCCGGTCTGGGTATATCCCTCGATGGTCACGCGTCCCGTGATCGCGGGGAGCGCGGATTTCAGCTCGATCGTCTCCACGCCCCTGTAGGGCGGATGCGACGGGATGTCGAACCTGATGATGTCACCGCCCGGTCGCGCGTTGGCCTGCTCGATCGCCCAGCGGAGCGAATGATCGCCGGCGTTGTTGGTGTTGGTCACCGTGAACGTCGAGAGCAGCTCGCGGGTCTCGAGCCGGTCGAAGGCCAGGCCCCGCCTGGCCCGCGCCCGTGCCCTGGCTCGGGCCAACGACGCCCTGCCAGGCTTCCACACTGCCAATTCGCGTCTGGAAATCATGGGTGCTTCTCCCGTGGGCTGTCTCGAGCCGGCTCGCTCCGCCGCCGCACGCCGTCATGGCGCGCAGGGTCCCCGCCTGGGCGGCCGCCTCTCTCGACGGCCGCCTTGCATCGCCTTGCATCGCATCGCCTCGCCTTGCATCGCCTCGCCTTGTCGGATGCGTTGGGACGCTCGGCGGAAGATGTTCTATAACAACTCTGTCCGGATGGACTGGCAGCCCGACACGCGGCGAGGGAATAATAAACCGTACAAGAGCAAAAGGACGATCGGCCGTGACACCGCAACGACACGGCCGTACTTGGCAGGACGATCAGTCAGTCCCTAGTTATTATTGGAACCTCTGTCATGCCGGTGTCGTCGGACGCATCCGTCACGACCTGGATTGGCCTGCTGCGCGGCGGAGACCGCGAAGCGGCGCAGCCCCTCTGGGAGCGGTATTTCGTCGCGCTGACGAAGATCGCGCAGGGGAAGCTCCGCGGCGTTTCTCGCCGCGCTCGCGATGAAGAGGACGTGGCGCTGTCGGCCTTCCATAGCTTCTGCCGCGGGGCGCACCGCTTCCCCCGGCTCAACGATCGGAATGACCTCTGGCAGGTTCTGATCATGCTGACTGCGCGCAAGGCGTTCCAGGAGCGACGTCGACAGCGGACCGCCCGCCGCGGCGGACGTCGCGACGGCGAGGATCGCCGGCCCGACGACGACGATGGCCGGCGGCTCGACGAGATCGTCGGCACCGAGCCCACGCCCGAGTTCGGCGCCATCATCGCCGAGAACTTCGACCGGCTGATGACCGCGCTGCCCGACGACACCCTCCGCCAAATCGCGCGCCTCCGCCTGGAGGGCTACACCAACGACGAGGTCGCCGCCGCGCTCGAATGCAGCACCCGGACCGTCGAGCGCAAGCTGATGCTCATCCGCGGCTTCTGGGAGAAGGACGCCGCCTCGACCTGAACCGCCCGCCGCGATCGACGCGAATCTCGGCCGCGACGGTCGGGGCGACCTCCTGGCGGGCCGCGCGCGGTTTCGGCCAGTTACTCGACGGAGCCCCACGCGAGACGAGACAGACCAAGAGGGGTCGGCCACCATGCCCCGTCACGCCTTCGATCGACTCGGCCGGCTCAGCCTGGACGAGCAATACGC
>JAKAUH010000803.1 GCA_021818605.1 Planctomycetota bacterium | reverse complement strand
CAGCATCGGCTCGACCGTCCTCTACCAAGCCGGCAACCAATCCCCCACGGCGCCCGAAATCACGGCCATCTCGGGCAGCATCCTCGACTACGACGGCACCGTCAAGCTCCAGAACATCGACCTCCTGGGCCGCTACCTCCAGTTGAAGGATCTCTCTCTCGAGGCGGCGCAGAGCCGCTACACGCCCAACTTGAACTCCGTCGCGATCGTCGACAACATGGAGGGGATCGGCCAGGACACCATCGCCAACCTCCTCTGGACCAATTGGAACATCGCCGCCAACCCCATCGTTCCCGTCGGAACGACCATCAATCCTCTCTACAACTCGAGCTACTCCGACCCCAATTGCTCGGTTTCGGGCTGCACCTTCGGAGGATTGACGGTGAATGAATCAAGCTACAACGTCACGGACCCGACACTGCTGACGTGGGGAAACGAATACGATCCGATCCTCTCGATCAACCCTTCGGCCTCGGCGACCCCTCAGCAAACCCAGACGGTGCTCGACATCAATTACAACTTCTCCGACCCGCTCGCCTCCAACCAAGCCTCCCTCGTCTATGTCTTCTCGACGCAAGGAATCAGTTTCTCGCAGAAAACAGCTCTCAAAGTCACCATGCTTGGCGATAACTCCGGAAACACGATCAACTTCCGCCTGGGCTCGATCAGCGAGAATGCCGACGGCTCCGGCATCCTGCGCACCAACGACACGGACGGGGACGGGATCGTAAGCCCTCAGGAGGATATCGGCTGGCTCTACCAGACCCCCATCCCCGGCTTCCCCTCGAAGCGCTTCTTCCCCAACATGGGGGTCATCGAGTCCGACGACCTCAACCGCAACGGGATCCTCGATCCCGACGCCTTCGACGGCGGCAACTATGGCTACCTGGGCGACCAGGCTCCATTCGGCCAGACGGGTCTCTTCGACGAGACGGACAACTCATCGCACACCGTCATCGACTTTGGCCCTGGGGCCTCGAACCCGCAGGACAGGGGCTGGCAGACCTTCCTCATCCCGCTCAACATCTCGACCGCCGATGTCACCAGTTGGAACTCGATCCATGAGGTTCGCGTCACGGTGCGCTGGAACGCCGACTGCGCGAGCAACAACAACGGAACCTGCATCGAAGGGGCCGCCCCTTCCTCCGGCACGATCAAGATCGCCAACATCGACGTCGTGGGGACTTCCTGGCAGCCGGGCCAGGCGATCGACCCCGCCACCGACGCCCCGCCCGTTGGCTTCGCGAGCATGACCGTCGTCCCGGTCAACAACGTCGACGACCCGAGCTATATCCCCATCTACAACGCCGGCGGCGTCGCGGAACAGGTCTTTGACCAGGAATACGGGAGCATCCAGAACCTCCAGCAGCAGTCGAACACCCAGAACATCCAGGAGCAGTCCCTCGCGCTGCACTACTACGATCTCAATACGGCGAGCGCCGTCGTCACGACACAGGAAATTTTCCCGGCCCCGATCGACATCAGCCAGCACCGCCAGCTCCACTTCCTGCTCTATCCGAACGCCCAGGAACAGGCGGCGGGAGGGGGGCAGTACGACTCCTGCGAAAGCAGCATGACCTTTTTCATGCGCTTCGGCGCGGCCCAGAGCTATTGGGAGGTCCAGGTGCCGCTCTCCCAGACCCCGCCGGGCTCGAATGAGACGACCGGCTGGGAGGAAGTCAACATCGAACAGATCATGAACGGCTTTGACGTGGCGAGCGGCTGGCAAGTGGGTCCAGGCTCGCCTCCCGGCACCACGGTCGACATGGTCCAAACCGACGGGATCCCGAGCCTCCAGACGGTAGGCGAAATCGTGGTCGGGCTGCGCAACACCGGAGGCAACTGCTCCACGGCCTACGGCGGGGCCACGGCCGGGACGGGCATCGTCTACGTGGACGAAATTTTCGTTTCCCAACCCGTTGTCCGCATCGGCAACGCCCACGATTATCAAGCCGATTTCGTGATCCCCGGAGTCGCCAGCTTCGGAATCAAGGACCGTTCGATCGACCAGAACTGGATGACGCCGACGACGGTGGTCACAAACCAGAACAACGAGCAGACCTCGGCCTACCTCAACATCACGAAGTTCAACTTCCTGCCCATGTCCTTCAACGTCATGCGCACGATTTCCGACATCCCCAGCGAGTACATGACCGGAACGAACAGCAACCTCGTCAATCTCCTCCAGCAGGGCACGGTCACGACGTGGAACGAGACGGCCAACGCCGCCTTCGTCTACGGGGCTCTCCCGCATCTCAACGTCAATGCGCTCCACACCAACACCCACTACGACGCCTTAAACCGCACGGATGATACCAAGACGATCAACGCCACGCTGCAGTACACGCTCGCCTCGCGGCTGCCCATCCTTCCGAAGTCCATATCGGCCAATTATTCCTACACGCGTTCTTCCGTGCAGTACGATTCGATGAGCGTGCTCGAAAGCAGCATGACCCCCGTCTACGACCAGGTGGACTTCACGCACTCGATGGGGCTCCAGATGTCCTTCGTTCCCTGGACCGGCTCGACGTTCGACCCCAACTACTCCCTCTCGACCACCTTTGAGGACCGCAACGACTGGAGCGGCGACATCGCGCCCTACGGGGTCGGGCAGAAGTACTCGGCCCAGTACCCGAAGGCCCTGACCGAGACCGCGGGGTTCACCTCGAACTGGAAGCTCAACCGTTGGCTCAACCCCCAGGTGAACTACACGGCCAACATCAGCGAGAACAACCTCCTCAACGTCTCAAGCAACGCCGCCGTCATGATTTCCACCAACACGAACGGCACGATCAGCATCTCGACCAATTATTACGTTTACGGCGTCGGCCAGCTTATGACCTATACTCGAACGGCGAACGGCACCGTGGCCTTGCCGCTCGCGATCGGAGACATTTTCCGCTCCTCGAAGCTCCTGCGGTCCATGAACATCACCATGAGCTATCAGCTCAACGACGGCGATGGGTGGACAAACCTCCCGATGTCCGGCTCGGATGAATGGGCTTTCTGGCTGAGAACCCCCATCCACACGAGCGACCCATTCGCCCAGCTGGCGAACTACAGCTTCCGCGACGATTACCTGGGGACGCTGCGCTGGGCGCCGCTCTCGGCCTACGACCTCCGCGGCCGC
>JAKAUH010000973.1 GCA_021818605.1 Planctomycetota bacterium | reverse complement strand
CAGGAGAACCAGGCGGGCCAGAACGCCAGCAGGGCGCCGATGTGCAGGCCGCCGATCCAGATGATGGGAGCCCAGGCGATTTTATGCTGAGGCTTTTGAGCGATCGTCGTAGTCGCCATAATCAACCTTTGATGAAGAAACCGTCCAGGCGGGGATCAGCCCGTCGAAGGCTCCGATCTCGGGCCTTCTGGCCGGGACGATGCCGTTTCGTCGGGTGAGAGGTCCGGCTCGTCCACGTCCACTCGCCGCAGCCGACGCAGCCCCGTTCGCGTCTCCAGACGGTGCGGCGGATACCGCCGTCGATCCGCATGGGACTGGCCCTCCGCTTTGGATGGGTCCCGTCCGTCGGCTTCCCGGTCCATAGGACATCAGGGTGCAAACGGCTCGCCAGGTCTCGTGTGGGATTTCTCGGGAAGGCTGCCCGGTCGGGCGGACCCGAGCCGGGAAGGACGCGCAGCGCGGCGTGGGTTTTCGAAGGCATTCAACTTTTACCCGCGACCGCCCCGACTTTCCATGCCATTCCCGAAAAAATCGACCGACCGACCCCACACATCCCCAGGCAACACATCGCGCAAGTCGTCACGAAGTCCAGAGTTATCGCGAAATCCTCCGTTGATGCCGCGGCAGTGCTCGGACTCGCCGCCGTGCGGCCCTCGTTCGCTCGGCTGGCCGTGGGCGCATGCCGGGTGATACGATCGGGGTGGATCTGCCTTCCCTAATTGATCGGTCGCCCATGAAGCTCAAATGCCAGCCCGAGGATTTCCGGGTCGAGGAATTGACCGATGCCCGGCCCTCGGGCACGGGTCGATACACTTTCTACCGGCTGACGAAACGGGACCTCGGCACGCTCGAGGCCGTCGAGGCCATCTGCCGGCGCTGGAACCTCGTGGGACGTCGCGTCAATTACGCCGGCCTCAAGGACCGGCACGCTGATACAGTCCAGTACCTCACGATCGCCGACGGCCCCTCGACCGTTATGACCACGCCCCGGTTCGAGCTCGTCCCCCTCGGCCGCCTGGCCCAGCCGTTCGGACCGCGGCAGCTCCTCGGCAATCGATTCGAGCTGGTGATCCGCGACCTCGCCCCGGCCGATCGGGATCGCGCGCTCGAGGCGATCGCCGAGATCCCCAGGGTCGGCCTGCCCAACTATTTCGACGACCAGCGGTTCGGGTCCGTCGGCCACGGCGGCGACTTCATCGCCCAGGCCTGGCTGGCCGGCGACCACGAACGCGCCCTCCGGCTGGCACTGGCCGAGCCCAACCCCTTCGACCGCTCCACGGCCCGCGCTGAGAAGGCGATCCTCCGCGACCACTGGGGCGACTGGGCCGAGGCCAAGCGACGGCTCCCTCGCTCCTCGGCGCGAAGCATCGTCACCTACCTCGTCGACCATCCGGCCGACTTCCGCGGCGCCTTCGCCCGAATGCGCCGCGAGTTGCGGATCCTGTATTTCTCCGCCTTCCAGAGCCACCTCTGGAACGTGCTGCTCGCCGGACGCCTCGGGGCCGACGCGCTGCCCGGCGACCTGGTCCCCGTCGAGCTCAAGCTCGGGATGTTCCCGTTCCCCAGGCGGATGGAGCCCGCTCGCGTCGAGACCCTGCGAAAGCTCGACCTGCCCTTGCCCTCCGCCCGGACACCGGCGCCCGCCGGAGAGCTCGGTGAGATCGCCGCCCGGATCCTCGCCCCCTTCAACCTGGCCTGGACCGACCTCCGCGTCAAGCACCTCAAGGATGTCTTCCTCTCCAAGGGCAACCGCCCGGCCCTGTTCTTCCCGCGCGAGCTGAAGGCCGACGCCGAGGACGATACGCTCTACCCCGGCCGCAGGGCCCTCCGCCTCGCCTTCGAGCTGGGCAAGGGCTCATACGCCACTATCCTGGTCAAGCGGATCACCACGGCCGCGGAGGCCGACGGGTGAACCTCGATGTCCTTTACGAGGACAACCACTGCCTGGTCATCAACAAGCCGGCCGGCATGCCGTCGCAGGCGGATGTCTCGGGGTCGGCGTCGCTCGTTGATGCGGCCGCGAAATACCTGAAGGAGCGCTACGCAAAGCCGGGAAATGTTTACGTTGGCCTGGTCCATCGGCTCGACCGTCCAACCTCCGGCGTCGTGCTGCTCGCGAGGACGAGCAAGGCCGCGAGCCGTCTGTCGGAACAGTTCCGCGCCGGGCGGGTGGAAAAGGTGTACTCGGCGATCGTCGAGGGCGGGCCCGTCGAGGATGAGGGCGTCTGGATCGATCGGCTCGAAAAGGATCGCCGGACCAACATCTCGCGCCGGCTGGATGAGGGCGAGGATTCGTCGGCCGCAAAGGAGGCGACGGTTGCCTTCCGCGTGCTCGACCGATGGCCGGATTCGACCGGGCTCGAGCTTCGGCCCTTGACGGGCCGCAGCCATCAACTCCGCGTGCAACTGGCAAGTCGCGGCATGCCGATCGTCGGCGACGTGCGATACGGGGCGAGGGGCCGCTTGCGGGCCCTGGATGGAGGGGGGCGGATCGCGCTGCATGCCCGTCGGATCCGCTTCACGCATCCGACTCGGGAGGAAGGGATTTCCGTCGAGGCTCCGGTCCCGGCAGACTGGCCCGGGCCCTGGCGATCATGGCCGGAATGCCCGTCCGCGTGAGATAGGCCAGCGGCACACTCAGCCCGGTGACCAGCATCGCGGCCAGCGGACGCCAGCCCATCATCCCGGCCGGCGAGTTACCCGAATCGCCGGGCATCGGCGAACTCGACGCGGTGGCCGCCGGCCTCGACGGTTCGGCCGTCTTCGTCGCCGGCTTCTCGCCGGAGTCCGCGGGGGCGCTCGATGGTCCGGTAGCCGACGCGTCGGGATGCGCCTTCGCGGCCTCGAGCCGATCCACGAAGGCCAGCGCCGTTCGCCAGGCCGCGGGGTCCTTGAGTCCCACGTCCGTCGCCTCGCGCCTCGCCAGTTGGGGATCGACGCGATCGACGGTCACGCGGCGGATGTACCAGAGCGCCCCTGCGCGCGAGCCGTCGGAGTCGAAGAAGAACAGCGGACGGGCATCGGGCGACGCCAGCTCGAACTGAAACCGCGCAATCCGGTCGGCGTCGAGGTTCGCCAGGTTGACCGGCAGCGCAACATAACGCAGGCCGCGACCGGCGGCCTCGGCCAG
>JAKAUH010000146.1 GCA_021818605.1 Planctomycetota bacterium | reverse complement strand
GCCGACCTCTGCGCCGACCGGCTGCGGCGCGAGGCCGATCGCGTCGCCGCGCAGGCGTCGGCCCGCTCGGCAGTCGACCGGGCGCGGCGGCGGCTCGAGCAGCTCGACGACCAGTCCGCGCGCGCCGCCGAACGGGCGGCCGAGGCGCGGTCGCGATGGCTGGCGCTGTGGGCGTCGACTGGCATCGAGCCGCTCTCGCCGCGCGAGATGCGCGGCTGGCTCCAGGCGAGGCAGGCCGTGGTGCAAGCCGCGGCCGAGGTCCGATCCCGCCGGGTCGAGCTCGACGCGCTGCAGGCGCGGGTCGCGTCGCACCGCGCGGCACTTCTGAAGGCGATGGCCGCGGTGGAGGGTTCCCGGGCGGATGGCGAGATTCCGACGTCGGAGCCTGCGGGTGCCGGCGAACCCTTCGAATCCTCGCTCGGTCCCTTGCGCGACCGTGCCGAGGCGATGGCTGGCCGAATCGCGAAGGCCGCCGCGCGTCGGGATGAGCTGACCGGGTCGATCGCGGGATTGGGCCGGCAGCTCGAGGCCGCTCGCGCGCAGGCCCGGACCGCCGCGGACCGGCTGCGCGATGCTCGTGAGGCGTGGGCCCGCGCGATCGCCCCGCTCGGCCTGCCGGGCGAGGCCGCTCCCGACCAGGTCGAGGCCGTGCTCGAGCAGCAGGCGGAGCTGGCCGCGCGGATCAAGGAGGCGCGGCAGCTCCGGACCCGGATCGCCTCGCTCGAGCGCGAGACCGAGCGGTTCGCCGCCGACGTGACCGAGCTTTGCCGACGGCTTGGCCCCGAGGAATCCGGGGTGTCGGGGGACCTGTCGCTCGCCGACGGTCTCCATGTGGACACTTCATCGATCGTCGCGGCCGCGCAGGCGCTGATCCGCCGCCTGGCCGCCGCGCGCCAGGCCGCCGAGCGCCGTGAGGCGCTGGGCGGCCGCCGCGAGCAGGAGCGCGCCGCCGCGCGCTCGGCCCGCCGCGACCGCGACGACGCCGAGGTCCGCCTGGCCGGCCTGGTCCGCGAGGCCGGCGCCAGCGAGCCCGAGGACCTGCCCGCCGCCGACCGCGCCTCGCGCGCCGCCCGGCAGCTCCGCGACCGGATCGATGCGCTCGACCAGGAGCTCGGCCGGCTCCGCGGCCATGAGGACCTGGCGGAGTTCACCCGCGCCGCGATGGCCGTCGATGTCGACCGTCTGCCCGATCGGATCGCCGCGCTGACCGTGGAGATCGAGGGCCTCGACGCCGAGCGATCCCGCCTCAACCAGGAGCTGGGCCATCGCCGCTCCGAACTCGCCCGGATGGACGGCGAGGGGAAGGCCGCCGAGGCGAATGAGCGGGTCGAGAGCCTCAAGTCGCGGCTGACGCACGAGGTCGAGGAATACGCGCGGCTCCGCCTGGCTTCGGTCGTGCTGCGCGAGGCCATCGAGCGCTACCGCAAGAAGTCGCAGGGGCCCGTCCTGGACCGCGCCGGTGCGCTGTTCGCCGCGCTAACGCTCGGCTCGTTCGAGGGGCTGCGGGTGGATTTCGACGGCGACGACCAGGAACGGCCCGTGCTCCAGGCCGTGCGCCCCGGCGGCGTGGAGGCCGTTGGCGTGCGCGGGCTGAGCCTCGGCACGGCCGACCAGCTCTACCTGGCGCTGCGGATCGCCAGCCTCGAGGCGGCCGTTTCCGCCCGCGGGCCCGTCCCGCTCATCGCCGACGACCTGCTCGTCCAGTTCGACGATGCCCGGACCGCCGCCGCGCTCGAGGCCCTGGCCGATCTCTCAGACCAGACCCAGGTCATCCTGTTCACCCACCACGACCACGTCGCCGCGATCGCCCGCGAGCGCATTGCCGACAGTCGCCTGTTCATCCATCATCTTCCCGGCCGCGTCCCGGTCGCGTCCTGCCTCAAGTAGGTCAGACCGCCCATCCTGACGCGTCTCAAGTAGGTCGGGCATTCTTGCCCGACGGTTCAGCCCCGTCAGGCTGGACAGGCTGGTCTACGTGAGAATCTTCCTTGCCGGGGGAATGCTTTCAGACCTGTCCGGGCCCGCCCCGCGCACGCGGCCGGATGGCCTAAATGGGAACATGCGAACATCGCACGGCACTGCTGCAGCAGTGGAGTTGACACTCGAAGCGGCTTTGTTAAAATGGACAAAGAATCTGGTTATTCGGGAAAGTTTTGAAGTGAAGTTATCCGATATTTTTAGGCGTGTACCGACCGATTGCGATGGGATTCTGGGTCGGGCGGCCGATGTTGGGTGTTGGATTCCGGCCGAGCGGGAGCGAAGATGATCGGTGGCGGTCGATCGATCGAGGATCGGCTGATTCCGGGGTGATCCTGCGGCCCGGGGGCGTTCGGGGCTCGGGATGGGAGTCCCTGCTGCCCGCCGGATCGGTTCTGGTGAAAGCGAGGGTAGGCCGTGGATTTGTCGAAGCGGATCCGGGACCTGCGCTATGCGAAGGGGTGGGGGCCCGACGAGCTGGCCAGCCGGGCCAAGATCTCGCGCACGGCGCTTTACCAGATCGAGCGGGGGAACACCAGCAAGCCCCAGGCGGGGACCTTGCGGCGGATCTCGCGGGCGCTGGGGGTGCCGCTGGAGAGCCTGCTCGACCGGGCGCCACTGGCGCACGAGGAGATGGGATCGGAGCTTGCCGGCGTGCCGATGATGTCCGCCGCCGGACCTCCGCCGACCATCGCGGCGCCGGCTCCGGCGCCGGCTCCGGTGACCGTGCGGCCGTCGTCGGACCGCGCGGCGGAGCTGATGGAGAAGTTCCGGATCCTGCTCGCCTCGCCGATGGCCGAGGGGATCGCACGGATCGTCGAGGAGTCGTTCCGGCTCCTGCCGATCATCCCGCCGCCGGACCCGGGCGACGGCGGGCAGTACGTCCCGGCGCACGAGGCCCCACCCGCCCGCCGCGGACGATCGCGGTCGGGCGAGTGAATCGACGTAACATGGGCCATCCGGCGCTCCGACCCTCAGAGGATGTGAAAGACTCGTAGACGAGAGCGAAGCGGCATAAGTCCCTGGCCAATCGTCGATTGAATCTGCTGGCTCTCTTCTGTTCGGTCTTCGAAATCGACTTCTTCACAAGCTCTCAGCCGGGGTCGTCCGTGTCGGCGGGCTGGTCGAAGCATCGCGTGATGAGACCCGGCAGGTCGGCGG
>JAKAUH010000025.1 GCA_021818605.1 Planctomycetota bacterium | reverse complement strand
CGGCTCCAACGGCTCGGGCAAGAGCACGACGCTCAATGCGGTTGCGGGGACGTTCCGCGTGGACGCCGTCGCGGGTTCGGCCTGGCGGTCTCGCGGCGCAAGCTCGACGAGTTCCGCGAGCGGGTCCGCCCGCTGGGCATGGGGCTGGAAGACCGGCAGGACAACCCGATCGGCAGCCTCTCCGGCGGCCAGCGTCAGGCGCTGACGCTCCTGATGAAGTTCGAGGAACTCCGGCGCTCCGACCAGCTTGATGAGAGCGCGGCGAGGCTCCTGCGCGAGGTCTATGTCTGACCATCACATCAGGGATCGGCCCGGGCTCCTGTTCGCACACCCTCGAGATGAGCGCGCCCCGGCCACCCGAGCCGGCGGGTTCGCGAAGGCCCACAAGATCGCCGGAACCGCTGAATCATGTGGGCTCGGCCCTGAGCCGTAGGCCGGGACGGCCGGGACGGATGAGTTGCCCCTCGTCGTCTCGCTTCAAGAAGCGGACGAGCTTGAACAGGCCACTATTCGATCCGACCAGCGTCCGGAACTGGTCGTCCGTCAGCTTCAGCCCCGTGGAGCTTCGGATGAAATCGAAGCTATGGGCCCCGCCGCGGACGACCGCCGTGATCATCTGCACCTGGTTTGACATCGCTCTCCCTCTTCAGTATCGATCGTCGGGGACGCCATGACCATCCGGCGGCCCGGCCGCGGGCGCCCGCGGGCTAGGTCTCCACCCCGAAGTCGATCACCTCGGGACGGCCGTCGCGGCCCCTCCGGATGACGGCCAGGATGCGGCCATCGCGCCAGACCGCCATGTCCCGTGCGTCGGTCCCCTCGGGATCGTCGAAGTCCCCGACCAGATCCGCGATCACGTCCTTGAGCGCGAAATCTCGCGTCGGGTTGTATGCGTTCGGCTGCATGAAGTAAATGTCGCCGTACGAGCACATCCACTCGTCGCCGTTGAAGACCTGAAAGACCCGCCGTCGGTACTCGGCACGCAGGGCGGTGCGGCTTAGCTTGCCGTCCATCAAGGTCTCCTTCGTACGTCGCCAGACCTGCCGTACTCGTCATGGGGATGTTCCGCACGACAGGCCGTCGGACGTCCGATCGATCCTGCCGACCGGAAGGAGCGATGTCGTGGCGGCCCGGCAATCCCCGCGCCGCCAGCGACTCCCGGATCTCGTCGAGGGAGCCGACAGAGGCAAGGGCCTCGCCGGGGTGCACCATGCGATAATTCACCGCCGTGAATCTGCGGCCCAGGGACGCGGGACCAATCGATCGGCCATGGATCGCTCTCACCTTATCTTCGCCACATTGCCCACGCGATCACGCAGCCTATCGCCACGAACAGGAAGGGAAGAGCCCACTTGTCGACGAGACTCTGCATGAGAGATGCCAGCCTCTCTGACGGGTATTCCGAACGCGGCCTCCGGCACGGTTCTCGATCACAATACGATTGTAAACCTGCCGCCGCCGGAATGCATCGGAAATCTTCAAGATTTTCAAAATAGGAATTTCTTAAAATCAAACAAGCCCGCAGATGATCCAGACAAGGAACCACCGGAACCGGGGCCTATCGCCGTCCCGTTGCGACATAATAGAATGGCTGGAGGAGGTCCCAGGATGGCTGCGAAGAAGAACCGCACCCGGCGCTCGAAGGCTCCCGGGGAGCTGCAGCCGGCTCGGCAGGCGACCGGAGTTGGCGAGCGATCCGACGAGGTGCCGACGCCACCCGCCAAGACTGCCCCCGTGGGGAGCAAGCCGGAGTACTCGGGACCGCCGGTGACCGGCATCGGAGCCTCGGCCGGCGGCCTGGACGCCTTCAAGCGATTCCTCGCCGCCATGCCGCCCGACAGCGGCATCGCCTTCGTGCTGGTGCCCCACCTCGACCCCGCCCATGAAAGCCTCATGGTCGAGCTGCTGGCCCGGCACACGACCATGCCCGTCGTCGAGGCCCAAGACGACCAGCCGGTCGAGGCCAACCACGTCTACATCATCCCGCCCAACAAGTACATGACCATCCACGGCGGAGTCCTGCGCCTGACCGGCCCCGTGGAGAGGCACACCTCGCAAACGTCCATCGACCTCTTCCTCCGCTCGCTGGCCGAAGATCAGCACGAACGTTCCATTTGCATCATCCTCTCCGGGACGGGGTCGCACGGCACTCTGGGGCTGAGGGCCGTCAAGGAAGCAGGCGGCATGACCATGGTCCAGGACCCCGCGACGGCCGAGTTCCAGCGCATGCCGCAGAGCGCCGTCGCCACCGGCCTGGCCGACTACGTCCTGGCCGCCGAGCAGATGCCCGACGCCCTCGTGAAGTTCGTCCGGCATGCCTACATTCACCATGGCACGAACTCCGCGGCGGCCTCGGAAGCGGCCGACCACCTCACCCAGGTGCTGGCCCTCCTCCGGACGCGAAGCAAGTTCGACTTCCGCGCCTACCGGAAGAAGATGCTGTCGCGGCGCATCGAGCGGCGCATGGGGCTCAACCAGATCGACAGCATCCCCGAATACCTGGCGTTTCTGCGCAGCCATCCGGAAGAGCTCAAGCAGTTGGTCAAGGACCTGTTCATCAGCGTGACCGGTTTCTTCCGCGACACCGAGGCCTTTCAGCAACTCGCCAGTCATCCGATCGCCCCGCTGGTCGACAGCAAGGAAGCCGACGCCGTGATCCGCGTGTGGGTCCCCGGCTGCGCGACCGGCGAGGAGGCGTACTCGATCGCCATGCTACTTCAGGAACGGTTGGCGGCGACCCAAAAGAACTGCCCGGTGCAGATCTTTGCCACCGACGTCGATGAGGACGACCTGGCGGTCGCCCGCAAGGGGCTCTATTCTGAAAGCATCACCGCCGAAGTGTCGTCAAAGCGCCTAGTCCGCTTTTTTGCCAGGGTGGACGAACGCACCTACCAGATCAACAAGCAGGTCCGGGAAACGGTGACCTTCGCCGCCCAGAACCTCATCAGCGACGCGCCTTTCACCAGGCTCGATCTCATTAGCTGCCGCAACCTCCTCATCTACCTCGAGCCGGACGTGCAAAAAAAGGTGGTGACGCTGTTCCACTTCGCGCTCAACGCCGGGGGATTCCTGTTCCTGGGCTCATCGGAGACGATCGGCCGGCAGATCGACCTGTTCGAAACGCTGTCGAAGCAATTCCGCCTGTTCCGGCGCATCGGCCTCACCCGGCCAGAGCGCGTCGATTTTCCGATGGGCGCCATGACCGAGGCGCGCGGCCCGCGCCGCCGTCCTGCCCTGGCAGCCGGAGTCCCGCCCGTCGACTTCGGCGAGGTGACCCAGCGGCTGCTGCTGGAACATTTCGCACCGGCCGCCGTGCTCATCAACCGCAAGTACGAGATCGTCTATTACTTCGGCCCCTGCGGGCGATACCTCGAACCGCCCACCGGCCAGCCCACCCACGACCTGAGCCGGATGGCCCGCGAGGGACTGGGCACCAAGCTCCGCGGCGGAGTCCACCGCGCCCTCCGCGACAGAGCCAGCGTGGTGCTGACCGGCGTCCAGGTCAAACGCGACGGCGGTTACTACCAGGTACGAGTGACCGTCAGGCCGGTGCAGACGCCAAGAGCCGCCGAGGGGCTGCTGCTGATCACCTTCGAGGACGAAATCCCCGCGAAGCCGTCCTCCCCGTCACACCCCGAGGTGCAGGTGCAGCCGGCTGACGAATCCACCCTGCTGGAACTGGAATACGAGCTCAGGGCGACGCGCGAGGACCTGCAGTGCACCATCGAGGAGATGGAAAGCTCCAACGAGGAGTTGAAGGCTTCGAACGAAGAAGTCATGTCGATGAACGAGGAACTCCAGTCGACCAACGAGGAACTGGAGACCTCGAAGGAAGAGTTGCAGTCGCTCAACGAGGAATTGACCACGGTCAACAATCAACTGCACGAGAAGATCCAGGAACTGGAAACGGCCCACAACGACATGACCAACCTGTTCAACTGCACGGATATCGCAACGTTGTTCCTGGACCGCAACTTTCGTATCAGGCGATTTACCCCGGCGACCACGCGCCTGTTCAGCCTCATCGCCAGCGACCTGGGACGGCCCATCAGCGACATCGCCAGGAGGTTCACCGACGACGACCTGCTCCGGGATGCTGGGCAACTCCTGGACGACCTGACGCCTCGTGAGAAGGACGTGCTTACCGAGGACGGCCGCTGGTACGCTCGGCGGGTCGTGCCCTATCGTACCCTGGACAACCGCATCGACGGCGTCGTGATCACCCTCCTCGAAATCACCGATCGCAAGAACGCCGCCGACATCATCAACGAAGCGCGCCTGTACTCCGAGGGCGTCGTCGAAACCATTCGGGGACCGCTCGTCGTGCTCGACGGCGCATTGCGCGTGCAGTCGTGCAATTCGGCGTTCTACGAGACGTTCCACCTGACCGCGCGAGAAACCGTCGGCTCTCGTCTGTACGAGATAGGTAACCACGAATGGGACATCCCGGAGCTGCGGCGATTGCTGGAAGACATTCTGCTGCACCAATCGCAGGTGACCGACTACATGGTCACTCACAAGTTCAGAGATCTGGGCACGCGCAGCATGACGCTCAACGCTCGCATGATTACACGCCAGGGGGGACGAGAGAACCAGATCCTGCTCGCCATTGATGATGTTACCGACCGCACCAGGGCGGAGAACGAGCTGAAGACAATCAACCCAGAACTGAATCAGCGGATCGCGGACAGCCCCGCCAATCCGTCCACGTGACGGAATTCGGCGGAAACTGGATCTGAGCGACGGCACGAAGCTCGCCGGCTACGCCACGCACGCGGTGGGGCTGGAGAATGGGTGAGTCGCCCCGGATTCGTCGGACACTTCATCGTGCGCCGGCGCGTGGAAGCCGCCGTACCGAGCGGCCGGATTTGTCCAACGGCTCGGGGCGCGCGTCCCAGCCGCGTGGCGGGCAACTCGATATCCTTTCTGGCGCGTCGCCCCAACGTCCGATAATGGATCTTATGCTCGGTTGGACCCTGGCGACTCAATCCCAGCCCCGATATTGATAGGACGAGATTGAGAACGTTAAGCTTCTCTAAAGTTCATCTCGTCCACCACAACACCGTAAGACTTCGTTTGTCGGCGTGACCGGCGACGTGCGGAGCTGCGCGCAATGAATGGTAAGCACTGGGCCTGGGCCGGCACGCTCGCGATTCTGCCGATGGTCATGCTGGCTGGATGGCGGGGCCAGATGTCTGAGTCGCCGCCGGAACTGGCGGCCGGCGTGAGGACGGTCCCGGAAAGGCGGCCGTTCGAGTTTCGCGAGCAGGAATTGCCGTTCATGTACGATCGCGGTGAGACGGGTTCGGCGTGGCCCGTGGAGACGACCGGGGGCGGTGTCGGTCTGCTCGACTACGACGGGGACGGCGACCTCGACCTGTTCTTCGCCCAGGGAGGACCCCTGATCGCGGCCGAGACCGCCGGCAGGCGGGCGGCGGCGAAGTCGGCGTCTTCGTCGCGATGGAACCCGTCGGACGTTCTGTTGCGGAACCTGGGCGGCGGACGCTTCGAGGATGCGTCGGCCTCGGCCGGGCTGACGTACCGGGGCTACGGCCAGGGTGTGGCCGTAGCCGATTACGACGGCGACGGCGATCCCGACGTCTACGTGACGCGCTATCGCGGCAATACCCTCTGGCGCAACGACGGCGGCCGATTCACCGCCGTCACGGACGAGGCCGGGGTCCGCTGCGGGAGCTGGAGCCTGGGCGCGGCCTTCGCGGATTACGACGGCGACGGCGACCTTGACCTGTTCGTGGCCAATTACTTCTCATTCGATCCCGCCAGAGCGCCGTTCCACCGCAATCCGAGGACTGGTGCGCCCGATTACGGCATGCCATCCAACCATCCGGGCCTGCCGGATGTGCTCTATCGCAACGACGGGAACGGTCGATTCACCGATGTAACCGCCCGCGCCGGCGTGGCGGGCCGTGGGCGCGGCATGGGTGTGCTGGCGTCCGACTTCAACGGCGACGGACGCATCGACTTTCTGGTCGCCAACGACGCGGAGTGCAACGCGCTCTGGCTCAACCGAGGAGACGGCACGTTCGAGGACGGCGCCGAGAACGCGGGGCTCGCGGTCAATGGCGACGGCAGCCCCGAGGCCAACATGGGCATCGCCTACGGGGACACCGACGGCGATACCCGGCCCGACGTGGCGATCACCCACTTCTTCGGCGAGCGGACGACCCTGTGGCGCTCGTGTGACGATCCCGCCGGAGTCGCAAATTACCGGGATGCGACCGCCGAGGCCGGACTGCTCGCCGACACGCGGAACCTGACTGGCTGGGGTACGGTTTTCGCGGACTTCGACCTCGACGGGAAGCTCGACATGGTGGCCACCAACGGGCACATTCGCCGCGAGCCGTCGCAGGTCTACCCCTACGAGAATCCGCCGATCCTCTTTCATAATCGCGGCCGCGGCCGATTCGCGAATGTTGGGGCAACGGCCGGCCAATATTTCCGGAGCGTCCGCATCGGACGCGGCCTGGCGTGCGGCGACCTCGACGACGATGGCGACCTGGACCTGGTGATCGTGCACCACGATGCACCGAGTGTCGTCCTGTGGAACGAGACCCGCCGCCGGGGGAACTGGCTGATGGTCAGACTGCGGGGACAGGCCCCGAACCGTGATGCCGTGGGTGCCCGGCTATCGGCGCGGGTCGGGCCGGATACCCAGGTCCGCACCGTCGACGGCGGCGGCAGCTATCTCTCCGCCAGCGACCGGCGAGTCCACTTCGGCCTCGGTCCAGCGACGTGCGTCGATCGCCTGGAGGTCCGCTGGCCCTCCGGGCGCGTCGAGGTTCGATCCCGGATCCCGGCCAACAGCACCATCGAGTGGTGCGAGCCGGATGGGCCGGCGAACGGTGACCGCCCTGAGGCGACGAAAACCCAGGCGCGGGCGACTGGGGGTTGTCATGCCTCCCCCTGCCCCGGTTGAGCGACCCTTCTGAGGACAGTACCTGCATGCCGAATGGACAGCCTCTCTCCGCTCGACCGAACATTCGATCGACGATCCCAAGCTCGCCGGTTCGCGACGGTGCGGCACCCCCGCGGCTCGCGAGACCCGTGGCGATGGTCGGCGCCGCTCTCTTCGGGCTCTCGTTCGCCACGGCGCTGTTCACGCTCTCGATCTTCAAGCTGCTTAGCTTCTTCATCATGCCCTCGCTCTTCTTCGACCTGCTTTTCGTTGGGTTTCCCCTCGGCGCATTTGTGTCGGCCTTCTGGCTGCCGGCCGGCCGAAGGTCGTTCCTGGCGAGCCTCTGGGGGCTTCAGGCGATGATGGCGGTGTCGGTCGGCGCCTGCCTGCTCGCCAAGCGGTTCGATTACCTGCGTGCCCATCTCTTCGACATCGAATTGACCCGACTGGTTGGCCAGGTCGCCGTGTTCGTCGGGCTCTTCCTGCCGTTCTTCGCCGCCTACGGGATGAGCGAGTACCTCGGCTATCAATACGGGCGGTCACGGCTCGGCGGCCGGATGCGCCTGGTATACGCGCTGGCTCTTTTCGGCGCCGCCGCGGCCTATCTGTTCCTCCGCGCGGCCCTGCCGACTCTGGGCATGGCACGGGTGCAGATCCTCGCGTTCCTCGCCGTGGCTGGAGCCATCGCGGTGCTCGGCGCGGGTACGTCCGCGCGGGCCGCGGCGGCCGTCGAGGCCGTGGTACTGGGACTGGCGCTGCTCACGCCCGGCCTCGAGGGTCGATTCCTCTCGCTGTACAAGGGGCGCGGCTATCAATCGACGTTCGACTTCGAGACCCACAAGGGATGTCGCCTGGTGTACCAGCGGTGGGGCCGATACAGCCTGTGCGAGATCCTCGCGGGATCGGGGCAGACTGTCTACCACGGCTTCTATAACGACATGTTCCAGTGGGAGTACAGTCCGCGCCTGGGATTCACCGGCTCGAGTCTCGGGGCGGTCCCGATCTTGCAGACGCGGCCCGGCTCGTCGATCGCGATTATCGGGGCCGGCGGGGGTCGTCAGGTGCGGCTGGCCGAGCGGCTGGGCGACCGCCATGTGACCGCCATCGAGCTGGAGCCGGCGGTGTTCGACGCGGTGCGCAGTCCCAGGCACCTTCTCCGTGCCTTCGGCCGCGTCTACGAGGCACCCGGGGTGCGTCCCATCCGCGCCGAAGCCCGGGGTTACTTCGAGTCGTCGAACGAACGATTCGACCTGATCTACCTGCCGAGCGTCGGCGGCTATGCCCAGATGATGATCGAGCCGGGCAACATGGTGCGGACGTTCGAGGCCCATCGCCTGCTGCGGGACCACCTGAGCGAGCACGGCATGCTGGCGATCTGGTATCCGCGGGGGCTGGACACGAAGGGCCTCTTGACCGACCAGTACGTGCGAACCCTGCGAGCGCTCGGGATGCCGACGGCTGCGTATCGAAACGCGATCGAGTGGCTGATCCTCGCGCGGAAAGACGGGGCCTCTGCCCCGCCCAACGTCGAGGAGGTCTCGGGCTTGATGAACCTGGACCCGTCCGGGCCGGGAGCGGCCAGATACCGGCCGGTCCCACACGAGGTGCCCGACGATCCGCATTTCGTCCCGATCACTGACAATCGGCCGTACCTGGCTGGAAACGTGCGGTACATCCTGTCGACGTCGCAGGTCCGCACGCTCTTCGCCCTGGCTGGCGGCCTGACGGCGGCCACGGGGGGAATCGTCTGGTTCGCCCTGCGCCGCCGTGGCGACCCGAGGATTCCCGGCAGGTCCTACGCCGTGGTCGGTGTCCTGGCGATCCTGATCGGAGCGAACTTCCTGCTGGTCGAGCACACTCTGGTCCTGGCCCTTTTCCGCCGCATGTTCGTCTACGACGACGCCCTGGCGCTTGCGGTCGTCTCGTTCCTGGGCCTCTCGGGGCTGGGCAGTCTGGGCGGGTCGTTCGTGCCGAGGCGCTGGCTGCTTCCCCTCGCGGCCGTGGGTTTCGGCATCCTGCTTATGGACGGCCATCGGATCCCGCTCGCCGGAGTTTTGCTGGCCGGGGCGCCCGTGGCCGTGGCGACCGGGACCTTCTTTCCCGCGCTGTTCGATCGGGCTGCCGCAAATCCCCTCGCCGTCTTCGCCCTCGATGCCGTCGGGGCAGGTCTGGGTGCCGTGCTGGCCACCTTCGTGCCGATCCTCTGGGGATTCGGGACGTTCTTCGTCGTCTCGGGTACACTGTTCGCAGTGACCGCTGCCGCCGATGCCCTGTTCCACCGAGGATCGACCCCCGAATGCGGAGACGAACGATGTATCGCCAGCGATTGACCATCGACACCCGGGGCCGCGGCACCTACGAGATCACGCGGCAGGTGCAGCAGGTCGTCGAGCGATCGGAGGTTGCCGAGGGTCTGTGCCACGTCTTCATCCACCACACGAGCGCCTCGTTGATCGTCTGCGAGAACGCCGATCCGACCGTTCGGCGCGACCTGGAGACCTACGCGGCGCGTCTGGCACCCGATGGCGATCCGTCGTACATCCACGACGCCGAGGGCCCCGACGACATGGCCGCGCATCTGCGCTCGATCCTGACCCTGACCTCGCTGACGGTCCCGGTGGCGTCCCGGCAATGCGACCTCGGGATCTGGCAGGGCATTTTCCTCTGGGAGCACCGGACCAGCCCGCACCGCCGACGGATCACGATTACGGTCGTGGGCGACGAGGGAGAGCCCGACTGATCAGGGCGAGCGCAGCGTCGGCGTTCGCAACCGCCCCCCCCCGCCAGCAAGAACCTGTCGCCGACGGGGTGGGACGTTCGTTCGGATTGATCTCGGATGCCGAGAACGGCTCAGGTGCTACCTCACTCGGCGGTCCACCTGGACCAGTTCCAGGTCACGGGCGCGACCGCGGGGGTAATCGAGCCGTACTGGATTGGCTGGGCCTGAGGCTGCTGCGGCTGGGCCTGGATCTGGACCTGAGGCTGCTGCGGCTGGGCCTGGATCTGGGGCTGCTGCGGGGCGATTGGCGTGTAGAACACCGCCGGGGTCGTTTTGATGGGCTGGGCCGCGTTGATGGCGTTCTGGAGCGGCCCGCCCGTCGGATTGTTCGGGACGGTGAAATCCTGCTCGACGTTCACGTTGCTGATCGAGATCGACCGCGACGCGATCACCTGGTTATTCACGCTGGCGATGAGCTGATACTGGCCGGGCGCCAGCGCCAGCTCGTAGCCGCCCGAGGCCCAGGTCTGGGTCGAGCTGACCTGGCCCGTCTGGGTGTTCACGGCGGTGATCTGCACGCCGCCGACCCCCTCGCCCACCTCGTAGAAGCCCGTGCCCTGATTATCCTGGAAGGCGACGCCGACGACCTGGGCCTGCTCGTTGGCCTGCGAGGCGAAGTCCTGGGTCACGACGAGGGGGCCAACCGACGACCCGGCGGGGGCGTTCACCAGGCCGATGCCGACATCACGATAGGCATTCTGGCTCGACACGCCTGGCTGCTGGATGTTGGCCCGGTGACCGCCATCGGGAACGCCCCAGTCGAGCAGGAAGGCCTCCATCGCCTGGTCGACCGAGTGACCATAGGCATAGGCATTTTCACCCACTGAGGTCGCGTTGGCATATCCCGACGCGGCTACCCGCTGCTGCGGCGAACTGCCGTCAGAGCCCGTGTGCGACTGGAACTGGTTCGTCGCCATGTCCTGGCTGTGGCCCTGGGCTGCCTGGGCGAGCTGATCGTTCCACGCCAGCGGGGGCTGGGGCGTGGCGTTGGCGATTTCCTGGAGAGTCGCCTGGAGGTTCACGCCGTAGTAGTTCAGGGTGTCCTGGATATTTGTGGTGATGTTCGACTTGATGAACTGGGCCGCACCCGCGGGGTTGGTCCGAGCCTCGTTGAGCAGTTGGAGCATGTACTGGGCGTCGGCGGACGGTCCCTGGCTCACCACTCCGGTCGACAGCAACTGTCGGGATTCCAGGTTCTCGAATCGCGGCGCTCGACGGAACTTGGACCGAGCCATGGAGACCTCCGTGTCTATCGAGATACAACCGGCCGATCCGTTGCCGGTCGCGATGATTGCGATCGCCTTCCGGGTGAAGGCGACAGCGGGCTTGAATCAAAAATTCCCGAAAAAAACGTTTGGAAGATTCCGCACTTCTGGCGGACGAGAGTGGAAAAAGCAAGTCATGTGCCATTCGGGATTGACACGAGCGCCGTGAACTGTGCCTCACGACGTAACACCGGTCGGAAAAGGGCTTAGCGTTTATCGGAGAGATCCGCTCGCCGCGGCCGGAGCTCAGGTCGGCTCCAACCCTCCCATAGCAAAGACGGGAAATCCGTCAAGTCGTCCTTACAAACAGGGCGTTCTTACAAGCCGAATGGAGGCCGGAGGCTAGGCGAAAGTTTCTTTAAAGTCCGGAGTTGCGTCGACCGACCGGGGCTCTGGATTCTGCCCGTCGCGATCCTTTCGAGGGGTCCGCCAACCGGTCGGATCGGCTTGCCCGGCGAGGTCCGGAAGGGTTACTCTGCTGTTCTCACGAGACGAGACATCCGGCGAGAGCGAAGGACCTCGACGACATGATCAGATCGGAAGAGGCTGACGCCCGGCTAGCCGAGGCGGCCGCGGCCGGCCGGATTTCCAGCGCGGCCGCGACGAACATCCGGCGATGGCTGACCGAATCCCCATTCGCTCCCTATCGCCCGCGGTTGCTCGAGGAGATCGCTGGTGGGCGGTGGACGGAGCTGGACGACGCCTTCTACCGGGTCATCGAGTTCGGCACGGGAGGCCGTCGCGGCCGGATGTACCCGGTCGGCACCAACGTGCTGAACGACCGGACGATTGCTGAAAGCGCGCGAGGGCTGGCTGATTACATCAGAGTCCGCAAGGGGCCGGATGCCCCGCGGAGCTGCGTGATCGCCCGCGATACCCGGCATCGCTCCGCCGAGTTCGCGGAGCTCTGCGCGCGGGTGATGGCGGCCGCCGGGTTCCGCGTGTTCCTCTTCCGGGACCACCGATCCACCCCCCTGCTCTCCTTCGCCGTCCGGCGCCTCGGCTGTGACGCCGGGATCATGATCACGGCTTCGCACAACCCGCCGTCGGACAACGGCTTCAAGTGCTACTCGCCCACCGGCGGCCAGGTGATCCCGCCCGACGACAGCGGCATCATCGCCTGCGTCGGGGCGGTCTCCGACCGCGAGATCCCCGAGAAGCCGCTCGAGACCGGCCTGGCCGACGGGTCGATCGCCTGGGTCGGGCCCGAGGTCGACGACGCCTACATTGCCTCGGTGCTCAGCGAGTCGGTCAGCCATGCCCGCGAGCTCTCGATCGTGTATACCCCGCTCCACGGCGTGGGAGAGACGTCCGTGGCCGCGGCGCTGCGGACCGCGGGATTCTCACGGCTTCAGATTCTCGAGTCCCAGCGCACGCCCGACGGCGATTTCCCCACCGTGCCGGGCCGCGTGGCCAATCCCGAGTATCCCCGGACGCTCGAGGCGGCCATCGCCGAGGCCCGCGCCCGGGGCGCGGACCTCGTCATCGCCAGCGACCCTGATGCCGACCGGATCGGCGTGGCCGTCCCCGCCGCGGGCGATCCGCGGGGCGAGTGGACGACCCTCGACGGCAATCAGATCGGCGTGCTGCTCGCCGCGTTCGTGATGAAGGAGACCGCCGCGCGCGGCCGCCTGCGCCCCGACCATTACCTCGTCACCACACTCGTCTCCACCGAGATGGCGCGTGCCCTGGCGCGGCGCGAGGGGGTCCGCGTGGAGGACGACCTGCTCGTCGGCTTCAAGTGGATCGCCGGCCGGATCGACGAGGCGGGGCCGGCCGGGTTCCTGTTCGCCTTCGAGGAGTCGCACGGATATCTGAAGGGCCAGGACGTCCGGGACAAGGATGCCTCGATCGCCGCCCTGCTCTTCGCCGAGCTCGCCGCGACTGTCAAGGATCGGCGGCAGACGGTGCTCGAGTACCTCGACGACCTGTATATCGACGTGGGCCACCACGGCGAGCGGCTGATCACCAGGACGTGCGAGGGCCGCGAGGGGCACGCGCAGATCCAGGCCATCATGGCCGCGTTCCGCGCCCGCCCGCCGCAACGGATCGGCGGCCTGACGCTCACCGAGGTCCGCGACTACGAGCGGCACGAGGTCCGCCCACTCGACCGTCCCGGCGCCCCGAACCCGCTCGCGCGGCCCTCCGGCGATCTCGTGATTTTTCACACCGAGAGACCCGGCTGCCGCTTCGCCGCCCGCCCCTCGGGCACCGAGCCCAAGATCAAGTTCTACCTGTTCGCCCGCAGCGACGTGGACCGCCCCGACCGCCTGCCGGCCGCGAGCGACCAGACCCGCTCGCTGCTCGACCGCATGGAGGCCGACCTGGGGCACTACATCGATGAGGTGCTGGCGGCCCGGCCGGCCTCTGAAGGAACCTGAGCATTCCTCTGAGTTCCAGAATGAACCGCGAAAAACACGAAAAGGAAATGGCATGGGAAGAGAATCCCTCTCGCCATCGGCTCGATCGCCGCTCTTGTCCTTTTCGCGGTTTTTCGCGTTTTTCGCGATTCCCGTCCTCGAGAATCGCCGATAGGCCGGGGCTCGATGGTTCGATCTTGCTCCCGCGTCAGCTATTGCTCTGCGGCGTCGTTGGCCCGATGGGCTGGATGTTGAAGACCTGCGTCGCGCCGTTGCGATTACCGACCTCGCGGGCTGACGTGTAGATGGTCGTGTTCGTCCGCCGCGGCGACTGGACGTGGCTGAGCGGCTGGCCGACGATCGTCGAGTTGGCGATGTTCTGAATCTTCACGGTCGCGAGGTTACCCGTGTCGTTGAGGAACATGCCATTGGCCCTCTGGCCGCGGATCGACTGGATGTTCCCCTGCACGTCAATCAGGGCCGCGCCGCCGAGGTCGGTACGGAAGCTCTCGCTGAGCGCGACCAGCGGGTAGCCGTAGTTCAGGGCGATCGTCCCGCGCTGGGCCAGCGTGCTCGGCGATAGTAGCTTGATGACGTTGTTTCCGTGGCTAACGCCAGTGTCCAGCGCGAGGTTTTGATCCACGGAGCCGAGGGCATGGCCAATCTGGTCGGGCGGAATGACCGGGGTTGTGGTCACGGTGATGTAATTGCCGTTACTGATCAGCCCGGTCCTCGCGATCGCCGAGAACTGGTTGGAGACCGATGACCCGTTCGAGCCGGCGTTGACCACGATCGTACCGATTGTCTCGACGCCGAGCTGGTACTGGTCGGGCTGGACACTGCTGAAGTGAGCACCGACGGTGGCATACAGGTTGTTCGAGCCCGTCACACCCGTGAGGCCGCCGAGCAGATAGACCTCGGACTGGGGAAAGAACGGCAAGTTGGAATTCAGCGCCTGGACCTTACCGGTACTGAGGCTCGCCTGCAGGTTGATCATGTGGATCTGGTTGACATGCGCGCTGCCGAGCACGGTGATATTCCCCGCGTTCGCGATGGCGTCGACCGGCAGCGCCGTGGTGAAGCTGCCCACTGAGGCGCCGGTGTTGGCGTTGTAGGCGTAGACGCTACTGCCCGACGTGACCAGCACAACGAGCTGGCTGCCGTCGTGGGCGACGTCGACACCCGCCACGGTCGGGGCACCGGGGACGCTGATCGGGGCGAAGGTCGGATCGACGGTGCCGGAGTCGGTCTTGAGGTTGAGGTCGAAGCGGATCAGTTGACCGGTCGTCGGATCGTAGCCGAAGAGCTTCGAGTCGGTGAGCGGGTTGATCACGGCGTGTGGGTTGCCGCCGATCGAGTTGGCCTTGAGGATGATCCCCGGCGGCGCGGGGGGCTCGGTCAGGGCCTGGCCGGTCGCGAGCGGCTCGAGGAGATTGGGCTGCGCGGTGAAGCTTCCCGAGACGTCGGTGAGCACCTGATCGCGGCCGCCGTCGCTCACATAGGACAGGGTGACCCCCTGGGCACTCGTGATCGACCCGGACTGCCCGGCCTCGAGCGTCGAGGACGACCCCGTGCTGCCGGCGCTGAACAGCGACGAGTTGCCGGTGACGATCGGCACGATCGTCGTTCCGACGATGGTCTCGGTCGGGCTCAGGCCGGTCGCGGGCACTCCGCCGGTGGTGTTCGTCGTGGTCGTCGTGCCGACGGCGGTTCTCGAGCTGGTCGCGAGCGAGGTGCTGCTGCTCGAGGTCACGAGCTGCCCGTACAGGCCGCTCGCCCCGCCCGCCGTGTTGCCGGCGTTGGCGGGAAGGATCCGGTAGGAGGGCGCGGGAGGCAGTGTGCGGAGCTGAACGTTGGTGTTGGGCCCGATGGAGTTGAGCACCACCGAGGTCACGCCCGGCGTCAGGATGATGGTCCCGCCGGCCTCGAGGTTATAGTTGCGCATGAGCACCGAGGACACCGGTGTGCCGCCCACGCCGCTGAGGCTCAGCGGCTGCCCGCTGGCGATAAGCTGGTAATTGAGGATGCTGGCCAGGTTTGCCTGGCCGTTCCCACCGCTTACGCTGCCGGTGATCTTGGAGTAGACATTCGTCCCGCCGTACACCAGGTGCAGGGCCCCCGAGCTATCGACCGTCGTGCCGGCGAGAGTGCCCACTCCAACAATCCGGATTTTCGCAATCCCGCCCTGGGGAGTGACATAGCGAAAGACCTGGCCCTTGGCCGAGAGCACGCCGTCCGGCGAGGACGCCTGGGCCGCCGATCCGTGTACGCCCGCACTGAGGAGCCGACGATCCTCCAGGCCCTCGATCGCGGGCTGGACCCGGTGCATACGCGGCTGTCGCGTGCTTTTCGCCATGCGCCTCATCGCTATCCTCCCGTCGCCGACACCTGCGGGGCCGGGAGCCGCCACGTCCTGCGGTGCCCCGTCAACCGATCCCTGCTATTCCATTCGGCAAAACATCGCGTTCGGTATAACCGTCCTGCCGCGTTTCGTCCGAACCCCGGTAAAGTCCCCATCATCCGTCACGCCGGGCGCCGTCGGGGTGACCCGTAGGCCGCCGAACCGCTGGCGTCGCGGCGCAACTTGAAGGAAAGATGGATTGGCCGGGCCGTTTCTCGGGCACTATATGATGCCGACGCGACGCGCCATCCCGGCTCGGCCGGAGCCTGTCGCCCTCCCAATCCTGGGACAGACTCGAAAAGTGGAGGAGGCGATGCCGAGGCCATCCACGCGGGGAATCGCCGACCAGATCGCAACGCTCTTCGACGCGGGCACCTGCGCGGGGATGACCGACGGCGACCTGCTCGAGCGGTTCCGCGAAGGGGACGGTGAGCGAAGCGAGCGAGCCTTCGAGGCGCTGGTGGGCCGGCACGGGCCCATGGTGCTCTCCGTCTGCGCTGGGTTTCTCGACGAACCGGGGGATGTCCACGACGCCTACCAGGCGGTCTTCCTGGTGCTCGCCCGCTGCGCCGGGGCGATCCGCAAGGCGGAATCGCTCGGGAGCTGGCTCCACGGCGTGAGCGTGCGGATCGGCGCGCGAGCGAGATCCACTGCAATC
>JAKAUH010000765.1 GCA_021818605.1 Planctomycetota bacterium | reverse complement strand
GGCATTCACCGAAGGTCGATTCCCATCCTACGCCATTCCATGCCTCGAGTTCCGGCGTCGCACCGCGTGGGCTCGGCCGGGCGGCGACCGGACCGGAGCCGATTGGCTTCACCCTGCCGACCGATCGCCCGCGGCCTCGATCCCTGAGTACGTGTAGCCCCGGCGCCTGTCAACGAACGTGATCGGCTTCGGCGAGACGCGAGACGCGAGACGGCTCATCCTGAGACGAATTTCAGTGCATATCCGCATTCATTTGAGCACCTGTTCGACCGTCGCCAGCGGCAGGAACAGATGGAGGGGGTCGTCGATCAGCGGGGCGAATCCATACTTGCGGTAGAACACGGCTGCCGCATCGTCGAGCGCGTCCACCTCGACCGCGTGGACCCCGAGGCTCGCGGACAGTCCAAGCGACCGCTGGAGCGCGTCGAGCAGCAGCCCCTCACCCAGCCGCTTGCCTTGCGCGGTGGCATCGACCGCCAGTCTGGCGAGGAGCACAACCGGCACTGGGTGTCTGGGGAGCTTGCGGGCAGCGTCGGCGGGCAGTCGCTCGAACGCCACCGCTCCGGCCGCCGGGGTGTAGTACCCGATCACTCGCGGCTCTCCCCTGGACACGGCGACGAACGTCTTGCCCAGCCGACGCTTCTCATACTGGCTCACCCGGGCGCGGAGGAAGTCGTCGAGCGACGGCCGGCCGCACGAGAAAGCGGAGCGATCATGGCGCCGGGCGAACGGCTCGATGGTCCAGTCAGCCACGGCGGGCCTTGTGGCGCGCCGCGGCGGCCTTGAGAGCCGGGGTCGGGGCCGGCGGGCTGGCCAGGAGCTCCAGGAACCGATCGCGGTCGCGGTCAGACAGCGGGGCGGCGGACTCCTCGGCGAACGGCAACTCATCCTCGGCCACCACCCTGGCCCGGCGAACGCGGATCTCCGTCTCGCTCACCTGCTCCACGATCACCGTCGCGTTGGCGAACGACCTGGGCAGCACTAACCTCGCCTTGGCGTCGGTGGTGCGGGTCTCGGTTGGCACGGCGGCCTCCTTTCTCTCACTCCCGAGAGTTTATCACCAGGTGGGATAGCTGGTCAAGTGGGACCGTCCCACATACCAACTGCCCGCGGCGACCTCCTCGCAGTCGCGGTCCGCACCCCTCCGACCCAGTTCGGAATCGAACTCCGAACCGGCCGGGTGCGATCGCTGGCTCCGGTGTCCGATGGGAACGCGCCGGATCGCGACAGCGGCCGGGCGCAATGGTCTCGATGATTCCCAACCACAGGGGCAGGAAGGTGTTCGGCGAGCGAGCCGTCCTGCCGGGCCAGCCCCAGCGGTGGCGGCCGTCGGCCCGAAGCGCGGTGTCCGGGCCTCCGGATCACCGCCGCCGGGGAGTTCGGGACAACCGCCGGGGAGTTGGTTCCGATCGGGAGACGCCCCTGGGCCTGGCGATCAGGAATCGCCGTTCCCGATGAGCCTCCGGATCGAACGCTCGACGCTCCGCAGCACGAACCCGGCGAAACGCTCGCAACGACCGGCGTTCGCCTCCTCGAGCGCCGACAGGTATTCGGCCCGTTCTCCCACCTCGATGATCGCGTGCGGATAGCCGTGTCGCAGCAGATGATAATTAGGGTTGTTCTGCAATTACCCGAAGTCCCTGAGCGACAAGGAGTTGCGCCCAATTCCAGAACAAAACGCAAGTCCATTTCAGATAATGACTTGCGACGATTCAGGCCCTTATTGCAGAACAACCCTATTCATCAGTAACCGCGCCGTCCGGCCGTTGCCGTCGCTGAACGGGTGGATGGCCACGACGTTGTAGTGAAGCTCGGCGGCCTGGAGCGCCGGCGGTCCCTCTTCCAGGTTCGCCAGCTCGAGCATCGCCGGTATCAAGGCCCCGAACCTGTGGCTCCCGGGCGGGATGAACCGCGTCCCCTTGATCAGGACCCGCCCGTCGCGGAACCGCCCGGCTGACCGGAGATCGATATCGGTCAGCACCTGGGCGTGAACATCCAGCAGGTCCTGCTCGGTCAGTGCCGAAGGCCGCGGACGCTCCTCCACCCATCGCTCGAGCATCCGCAGGGCTCGATCGTGGTTCCTGGCCTCATCGATCTCCCGCAGCGGCTTGCCGCCGGCCGGCGCGTACCCGTCGAGGACGAGCTGCGTCTCGCGCAACGAAAGCGTGCTGCCCTCGATGGCGTTCGAGTGGTACGTGAGTTCCACGCGCAGGGCCTCGACCGAGTTGGCGAGGATCCGCCCGGCGTCCCGCTCCTCGCGGTACCTGGTGAGGGCCGCCTCCACATCCCGGAGGCCCGTCGCCACCGTCTCGACGAGGCCGCAGAACACCTGGAGCGGTTCGGGCGGATGCTGGGTCATGCCTGCCGTCCCGGTTCCGGTCGCCTGGCGCGAATCTGGTCAGGAGAACATCGCTCTACCATAACACGAAGCCCGCGCGGGATCATCGCCGGGGAGTGCCCACGTCGGGGGGAAGACCGCGCCGACGCCGGTCGAGAGGCCCGGGATCCACCTCACTCGTTCTCCTATCTGCGAATTCCTTCGTTCAAGAAATAACTCGGATTGATGCATAGTTAGACCAAAAGTTTCCTATAATCATTAGTAGAGGGGGTGTTTTTCAGATGGGCAAGCGGAAGAGGCAAGCCATCATGACGACAACCATCAGGAAGCAGGAGCTGGCCACACCCGAGCATGCCAGCCTGGATGCGCAAATGCGGGCTTGCCTGAATGAAGCCTACCATGGCCAGAGCAGATGCAGGAATCAAAACGAAGCCAATCTTCATCGTTCCTTCATAATCAAGAAGGGCGAGACACGCCATCGGACCTGGAAATCGCGCGAACGAACCCAATCTTCATTGATCCTTCATGATTTCTGGCACTGCCTGCATGGAAGGAAGCCGCTTCAGGCAGCCCCGAAATCGCGCGAACGAACCCAATCTTCATTCGTTCTTCATAATCACAGGCACTGCTTGCATGGAAACCAGCCGCTCGTCGTAACCATGAAATCGCGCGAACGAACCCAATCTTCATTCGTTCTTCATAATCACAGGCACTGCTTGCGTGGAAACCAGCCGCTCTTGGCCACCCCGAAAGCGCGCGAACGAACCCAATCTTCATTCGTTCTTCATAATCACAGGCACTGCTTGC
>JAKAUH010001055.1 GCA_021818605.1 Planctomycetota bacterium | reverse complement strand
GAACGCTCGGTCATCCGCCGGGCGAATTCCCTCACGACGCGGCCGGCCCCGCCGGCCCGTCAGGCCGCGCGGGCCGGCCCAGGGCCATCGCATGGGCGGTAGCGTAGGTCCGACAGTGCGAGATCGACACCAGGATCTCGGCGATCCGAAGCTCCCGGGCGACGTCGCGGGCCGCGCCGCAGATCATGACCTGGGGCTTTCCATCCAGACCGTTGCGCACCTCGATATGAGTCCACGCGATGCCCCGGCTCCGGCCGGTTCCCATCGCCTTCAGGATGGCCTCCTTCGCCGCCCAGCGTCCGGCGAAGTGTTCGATGGCATGCTTCCTCGCCTGGCAGTAGCGGATCTCACGCTCGGTATAAATCCGGCGGAGGAAGAGCTCGCCATGATGCTCGATCATCTTGCCGATCCGCGGACATTCCACGATATCGGTGCCAATGCCCAGGATCTCCATCGCCCGCCCTTCTCCCTTCCCGTGGAGGCCCGAACAAGATCGGGACCGGCTCCCGTCTTCGAGGTGCCTGTCCCTCTTTGTTTGAGCGCGGTGGCCGCGCCCGGCCGCCCGGACTCGACGCGGGTCGATCCGGCCCGCGTCGACCAACCGGGGATCCACTCTAACCCGCACCGGCGCGCGGGCCAAGCCTCGACGACACCCATGAAGCGGCCCGGCCGATCTTGCATCGCTCGCGCCGGCCGGCGCGGCTATACTGGTGGGGGTACGACTGCAACCCTGGCCGATGCCCGCCCCGATGCCCGGACCCCGGGCCACGTTGACTGACCGCCCCGAGGTGGAACCCTCCATGGATCTGCTCGCCGACCTGACGCCCGACCAGCGGGCGGCCGTAACCCACATCGACGGCCCCCTGCTCGTCCTCGCCGGCGCCGGCTCGGGCAAGACGCGGGTCATCACCCGACGCGTCGCCCATCTCCTCGGCTCGGGCATCCCCGCCGAATCCGTCCTGGCCGTGACCTTCACCAACAAGGCCGCCGGCGAGATGCGCGAGCGGATCGACGCGCTCGTCCCCCAGTCGAAGGTCTGGGTCGGTACCTTCCACGGCATCTGCGCCCGGCTTTTGCGTAGGTACGCCAGGCTCGTCGGCATCGATCCGAGTTTTTCGATCTACGACCAGAACGACCGCCGTCGCGCCCTCAAGGACATCCTGGACCAGGTCGGCTGGGACGTCCCCGGCTGGACCCCCGAGCGCGTCGAGTCCGCCATCAGCCGCGCCAAGAACGACCTCGTCCACCCCGACGTCTGGCGCCGACGCGCCGCCGATCGCAAGGACACCCTGCTCGCCCAGGCCTACGAGGCGTATGAGAAACGACTCCGCGACGCCTCGGCCGTCGACTTCGACGACCTGCTCGTCCACATCGTCGCCATCCTCAAGGAACACAAGGACGTCCGCGCCGACCTCGACCGCCGTTATCGCTATGTCCTCGTGGACGAGTACCAGGACACGAACCTGGCCCAGTACGCCATCGTCCGCGCCCTGTCGGTCGACCACCCCAACCTGTGCGTCACCGGCGACCCCGATCAATCCATCTACGGATGGCGGGGTGCCAACCTGACCAATATCCTTGAATTCGAACACGATTACCCGGGCTGCCGGGTTGTCACACTGGAGCAAAATTACCGCAGTACCAAGAACATTCTGACCGTTGCGGATCACCTGATCCGTCACAACCGCAACCGCAAGCCGAAGTCGCTGTTGACCGAGAACCCGCGCGGGGCGCCGGTGGAGTTCACGGTCTACCCCCGCGAGACCGACGAGGCCGAGGGGGTGGCGGGCCGAATCGCCGCCCTGGTGCGCGAGGGCGAATACGGGTTTTCCGACATCGCCGTGTTCTGCCGGCTGACCGCTCTGACCCGCCCGTTCGAGCAGGCCTTTCGCGCCGCGAGGATCCCCTACCAGATCGTGGGAGGCGTGGCCTTCTACGAGCGGCAGGAGGTCAAGGACGTGCTCGGCTACCTCAACCTGATGGTCAACCCCAAGGACGATCTGGCCTTCCTCCGGGCGGTGAACGTGCCGCCGCGGGGTCTGGGCAAGGCGTCGGTCGACGCCCTGACGCGCGCCGCCCGCGACCAGGGGCTGCCGCTCCTGGCCATGGCGCGACGAGCCTGGACCATCCCCGGTCTCAAGGAGAAGGCCGCGAAGGCGTTCGACGACTTCGCCCGGCTGATCGACGAGCTGGCCGCGCTCCGCGAGCTGTCCGCCGAGGAGGTCGTCAGCCGGACCATGGTCCAGACCGGCTATCGCGCGCACCTCGCCGCGGAGTCCGGCGGGAGCGGCGAGGAACGACTGGCGAACCTGGACGAACTCATCACGGCCGCCCGCGAGTTCGACCAGGTCCATTCCGACGCGTCGATCGTGGAATTCCTGGCCGAGATCACGCTGGCCTCGCCGCTCGACCGCTGGGACCAGGACACCGGCGCCGTCACCTTGATGACCCTGCACGCGGCCAAGGGGCTGGAATTCCCCGCCGTGTTCATCGTGGCGCTCGAGGAAAACATCTTGCCGCATTCCCGGGCCAACGAGGACCGCGCCGAGCTCGAGGAAGAGCGCCGGCTCCTCTTCGTCGGGATCACCCGCGCCCGCCGCGAGCTGCATCTGAGCCGGTGCTGCGTCCGGTCGTTCCGCGGCCAGCAACAGGCGACCCTGCCGTCGCGGTTCCTCGCCGAGCTGCCCGAGGAGGCCGTCACGGTCCGCGACCTCTCCGGCCTCGGCGGCCAGGATCTCCGGCCGCGCGCGTCGGGCGCCAGCGGGGGCTGGCCGTCGTCACGACGCCCCGAGGGACGCGCGCCATCCGCACCCAGCTTCCGGCTGACCACTGCGGCCGACCTGGCCTCCGCGGCGGGACCGACCGTCCCCGCGGCGCCGGGCACGACCGACCTCGACGCCTTCGGGCCCGGCGTGGCGGTGCTCCACCCCGACTACGGACTGGGCAAGATCGTTGCAATCGAGGGCGCCGGGCCCAACCGCAAGGGCCGCGTCGCCTTCGTCATCGGGCCCGAGCGCACGTTCGTCCTGGCGAAATCGCCGCTCCGGCCCGTCGGCCGAGTGGCACCGGGCGGATCGCCACCCCGCCGCGGCGGGACACCCTGGTGATGACCAACCCATCCAATCAACAACCGAAAGAAAGACCGACATG
>JAKAUH010000468.1 GCA_021818605.1 Planctomycetota bacterium | reverse complement strand
CGGCCGGCAGAGGTTCCGGCTGGTGACCATGCCCACCGTGTCGATGATCACCAGGCCCGGCGCCTCGGCGCGGATGCGTGCGCCCAGCGCCGCCAGCTCGGCCGGGTCGTCCAGGTCGAGGCCATCCGTCGGCGAGTTCTCGCACGAGTTCAGCAGCACCGCGTCGTCCGGCAGGCCGAACCGGCCCGCCAGGTCGATGAGCTGGGCATAGTGGTTATCGCCGGGCACCCAGAGCGTCCGCGTGCCCGCCGGCATCTCGTTGGCCTGGCCGTCCGGCCACGGCCGCCGGTGCCACAAAATCGCCGCCAGGCTCATCGCCAGCACCGTCTTGCCCGTGCCAGGATCGGCCGCCAGCGCATTCAACGCCACGGCCAGCCAGCCCGGCCAGGGCCACGGTTTACCCGTCACCACCCGGCGCACATCGGCCAGCGTCGCCACCCGCGCCGGACGATTGACGCCGGTGGCAGGGTCAACCTTCGCGGCACCCACGTCCGCGGCATCCAGGATCGGCGGAGGCTCGTCACGCGGGATCAACGCAACGGTCCGCAAGAATTCGTCTCGACCCGGCAGCGCGAGCGAAAAACCCTCCAGAATGTCCTGGCGACGGTTTTCATCCGGCTCGGCGGCCAGGCGGCCAAGCATCGGACGGATCAATTCAGACGCACCCGCCAACTCGTCCTCGACGACGGACATCCCCGTCAGCAGCCTGGCGGCCAGCCAGGCGTCCAGCGCCTTCGGCTTCAAGGTCATTGCCACAGTCCCGCTCAACCCTCACCTCCCACCGTCGGGCGGTTCTTCAACACACGTCAGCCCCCCCCAGCCTGGCAGTACACGACCACCAGCCGGAATCGCCGGCCCCTCCGACCAACCTCCACGGACTGATCGGAATCATCGGGCCTGAAAGCCCATTTGTCCTGGAAGGATGGGCAATCTGAGAAATGTGCCCCTATATACAGAATGTACGAGTTTTGCAAAAACTGTACGGTCCCTGCCAGAAAATGGCCCAATTTTTGGCCGTAACCTTCAGTGGCAAAAGGAGTAGAAAAATCCCAGTTTTTTTGAACACTTTCCGACGATTGCCGCCGCGGTTCTTGTATGGCCTGACAGGCGAGACAACCGGCATTTTGTGGCAATAGCGGTGGATTCAGGGTGGGTCAGGCGGGTTTGCGGCAGGAGTACACCTGGGCGAGGTCGTCGTCGCTGACAGGTCCGAAGCGGACGTCGACCTCGAAACCGAGCAGCCGGAGCCGATCGGGCAGGTCGGTGCCGAGCTCGGTGAAGACGGGATAGCCCCAGTCGCCGCCGGGGTGGCAGATCCGCGGGGCCAGGTCGTTGATGCGGCCATCGGGTGAGAGGATCGCGCGGGGGAAGGTGTGGGCGGTATGGGGCAATACAGGCACCGTGAAGACGTGGCGCCCGCCGGGGCGCAGGACGCGGCGGATCTCCCGGAGCGCGGCATCCAGGTCAGGGACGTGCTCCAGGGTCTCGGAGGTCAGCATCAGGTCGAACGACGCATCGGGGTAAGAGAGGCGCGTCAGGTCCTCGGAACGCACGCCCTCGGCGGGCGGATCGGGCTGGTAGTCGGACGTCTGGAAGTGGTCCAGCCGCATCAAATAGTCGTGCACGCCGTCGATCCGGTTGATCTCGGCGACGCGGAGCGACCGGGCCTCGGGCCGCTCGACCCAGCGGGCGAGCGAGCCCGCCGGGGCAGGGGGATTGCCGACGGGGTAAAGGTCGAGCACGACCCGGGCGAGCCGTCGGCAGCGAAGTTTGGCGCCGCACGAGGTGCAGATGCACGACTCCTTCCGCGCCAGGGCCTCGGCGAGGCGCGGCGTGAGGCCCGAGAGTTCCTCCAGCCGCCGCGGGATGATGCGACGGCCATAAAGCATGGGTCGGAACCGGCCGCAGACGTCGCAGTGTTCGAAGCGCCGATGGAGCAGGGCATCGAGGTAATCGCGCACGGCCCAGCCGCAACGATGGGCCGCGTTCCAGCAGGGGACAATCAGGCGCTTGAGCCAGGGAGGGATCGGGCGGGACATGGCCGGGCGAAGACCTCGCTGCGAACTCCGATCGCCCGCCCGAGGGCGGATTCCGGCGGGACACCGCGACTCCGAAGCCGTCCCGGCGGGACGGCGAACCCGGTCAAAGGCACGGTCCCGCACGATCGGCTCGATCATCCCGGCTCGGGGCTGCATTGTCAATCTGGGCAAGCTTGGGACTTGCCCATCCGTCTCCCCTGCGTCCGGGGGCGGATTGCTCGGCGGGATGGGAACGGGCTCGGAACCGTCGCGCGTCCGTCCGTCGCCGGAACCACCCGGGTTCCGGCAATACGCTCCCGATCCTGTTGTGGGATAGCCAGTTCCATCGAATCTGGACGGGCTTCCCGGCAACAGGTTGGCGATCGAGGCAAAGTCGTGTCGCGCCGTTCCGATCTGGAAAGTAAGGGGACCTTCCGTCCCCTCGACCGATCAACCCGGCCGCCCGGCGCGGACGCGGCCGGGACGTTGCGACGGTCGACGATCGTTTGAGGTATCCCACGGGAGCCGGAGTCGCACCATGAAGAGCAGATCGAGTCTCTGTGGTCGGATGTTCAAGCGGGCGGCAGCGTTGGCCCTGCTGGCGGGCCTGGCCGGCCCGGCGCGGGCCGGGACCTACAACTACACGGGCAAACTCCAGACCGACCAGATCGGCGTGACGGGCCTCTACAAGATCACCGGCTACGGCGCAGCGGGGGGCGCGAGCGTCAACGTCTTGAGGGGCGGCCTGGGGGCGGGCGCGGGCGGCGAGATCACGCTGACCGCCGGTACGACCCTGGATATCGTCGTCGGCGGCGCCGGCGCCGACAGCCCCGCTACCGGTACCGGTGGAGGCGGCGGCGGTGGCGGGACGTTCGTCTGGATCGCGGGTGAGACGGCCTCGCCGCTGCTCGCGGCCGGCGGCGGCGGCGGCGGCGGCGACAGCGGCCTGGGTGGTGCCGGTCAGACCGGCCCGGATGGTCAGACCGGCGGCGGCGGCGGCGGAATGGGTGGCGGCGGCGGCGGCGGCAGCGGCGGACTGGGTGGTGGTGGCGGCGGCGGACTGGGTGGTGGCGGCGGCGGCGGCTGGTCCGGCGATGGTTCTTCTGGTACCGGCTCCGACAGTGGTGCCGGC
>JAKAUH010000840.1 GCA_021818605.1 Planctomycetota bacterium | reverse complement strand
TTCGCTCACCCGCGATGGCGAGCATTATTCCGTCCGAGGCGATCGTCATCGCCTGGAGATTCGGATTGGCCGGGTTGAACATCCGTCCCTCCCGCGTGGCCACGTCCCAGACGATGCACTTGCCATTTCGAGCCCCCGAGATCATCCGACGGCCGTCGGGCGAGAAGACCACGGCGACGACCTCGTCGTCATGCCCGCGCAGCGTGGCCTCCAGTCCGCCCGTTCCAGCGTTCCAGAGCCGGACCGACCGATCCTCCGCGGCGGTTGCCACGGTCCGACCGTCGGGCGCGATGGCGACCCAGTTCACTTCATGGTCGTGGTCGCGGAGGATCGCGAGTGTCCGCCCGCTGGCCGGGTTCCACAGCCGCGCCGTCCGGTCCTGACCCGCCGTGGCCAGGGTCTTGCCGTCGGGAGAGAATTCGACGAAATAGACCTCGCCTTCATGTCCGAGGAGCGGGGGCCGACCGACGTGGATGAGCCGCTGGAAATAGCGCCAGGCGAACCCGCGCCGGTCGACCTCGCCGGGAGCGGGGCGCAGGCCCTCCAGCAGCTCCGACGCCCGGTCGACGTGGTTGTCTGCCCAGGCATGGGCAGCCGCTGCCAGGTCGCGGGCGTATCGCTCGTCGCGGACGACCCGGTTTTTCTGCTCGATCTCATGCCCCAGCAGGAGCGCCGCCTGGCGGGCGCGTGCCCCCGCGATCAGGCCGGCGATGGTGCTGCAGGAAAGCGCGACCACGACGACCGCCACGGCGGCCAGCCGGGGATGACGGCGGCAGAGCCGCCAGGTGTGTTCGGCCCGCCCGATGCGACGCGCCCGGATCGGACGACCCGCCAGCCAGCTTTCCAGGTCGTCGGCGACCGCCGCGGCCGAGGCATACCGCCGCGACGGCTCCGGCTCCAGGCATTTCAGGCAGATGGTCTCCAGGTCGGGGTCGACGGCCCGGCGCACCGTGCTCGGCGGCCTGGGCGGGGCGGATCGGACCCGGTCGAGGATCTCCAGCACGGTCGCCCCCCCGAACGGCGGCCGACCCGTCAGCAGGAAGTACAGGATCGCCCCGATGCCGTGCACGTCGGTCGCGACCGTGACGGCGTGCTTCCGCCCGCCGGCCTGCTCCGGCGCCATGTACGACGGCGTGCCGACGACCATCCCGGTCCGGGTCAGGCTGCTGTCTTCGTCCAGGCGACGCGCCAGACCGAAGTCGGCCACCAGCGGCGTGCCGCGGTCGTCGATCAGGATATTCGAGGGCTTGAGGTCGCGGTGAAGAATCCCCCGCTCATGCGCGTGCTGGATCGCGCGAGCCACGGCCGCCATCAAACGGGCCGCGTGGCGGTGGTCGGCGGTCGGGTCCGCGACCCGGTCCGCCAGGCTCACGCCCTCGATCAGTTTCATGCTGAAGAAGCTACAACCCTCGTCCTCGCCGACCTCATAGATCGGGACGATGTTGGGATGGTCGAGGTGCGCCACCATCTCCGCCTCGTTGCGGAACCGCTGCGCGTCCTCGGGCATCGCGTACGCGCCATCGCGCAGCACCTTCACGGCCACCGGCCGATTGAGGCTCCGCTGCCGGGCCCGGTACACGATCCCCACGCCGCCCCGCGCGAGCTCGGCCAGGAGATCGTAATCCCCGATGCGCTCGCGGCCACGAATCCGCGAGGCGTCTGCCGCCGGGCCATCGTCCGTCGGCACCGGATCGAGTTCGCGGATCGGCGCGGTCAGGTGATGAAGGTGCTCCTGGAGCGCGAAGAATTCGGCCAGTTCCTCGGCAAACTCGGGGTGCTCGGCGATCAGGACGCGAGGGTCGGGCACTGTCCCGTGCTCGTTGATATCATAGTAGGAGGCGAGCACCGCCAGGAGCCGCTGCTCCCGTTCGGAGGCGCCATTGGTGTCGACTCGCATTGTCGAGATCTCACCGGAAATCGTTCAGGAGCTGTCGAAGGGATCTCCCCCCACGATACAACAGACCGGTCACTGAGGCGACCGTCCTCTCCATCTGTCGGGCGACTTCCGGGACCGTCAATCCTTGTAGATGATGCAGCTCGATCGCCGTCCGCTGGTCGTCCGGTAACTCCCCCAGAGCCGCGACGAGCTGCAGGACCCGCTCGGCCCGCACCAGCCGCTGACCGGGCGTGGACTGGTGCGCGCACAGATAGGCGTCCAATCGCGCGGAGGACGCATCGAGGGACTGCTCGAGTGACCGGGCCTGCTCCGGTAGATGGGCGCGGAGGCGTCGCATCTGCTGGGCGAGGATGCTCACCAGGATCGACCGCAGCCAGGCACTCAGCTCGGTGTCGTTCCGGCCGCGGAAATCGTCCCGCTTCTCGTGGGCGATCAACAGCGTCTGCTGTACGATGTCGGAAGGGTCGAGCCGGGTCCGCAGCCGAGGATCGATCTGCAGGCGAGCCAGCAGGCGTAGATAATCGGCATACTGTTCGAGCGGGCGGGGCCCCGGTCGGATCGAGTCGGTCATCGACGGTAGCTCTCCGCTATCTGCATCCATCCTGAGCAAAGGCTGGAGCCAGCCGGGGAGGAGGCACCGGACCGGCTGGGGGTCGCCACCAGCGGCACCGCGACGCCATATCCCGGGTTGAGGAATATCGGCAAATCCATTGGATTGTAACTCGCCCGACGCGGCTCCGTGAGTCGGTTGACGGTCAATCCCCGGAATCCCGGAGTTCGGGGGCAACAGTTGAGGACAACAGGTGGCGATAAGGGAACATCACTCAATCATTTCGACGGTTAGTCAGTCCGGGCAGGACCGTCGCCGACCATCCCCTCTGAGCCGCCACGCGAGAACGGACCTGCGATTCTCCTGGTATTCTCTGCGTCTCTGCGTGAAATCCGGTTTTTCGTTAGGTCTCTGCGTGAAGTCCGGTCGCGAAGCTGGAGATTGCGGCCGTGCCGTGTTAGGATGACCGTCAGTGCCGGTCACCAGACATCCCATCCTCTTCAGGGAAAAGGACGGAAACCATGGGCACGCGTCGCGAGTTTCTGGGTGACGTCGGACGGGGCATGCTGGTCGCAAGCGTCGGCTTCGGCACGGCGCTCGACATGGGACTCACGCCCGCCTGGGCAGATGGTGACGACGGTGGGCGCATCACCTTCGGCGAGCTCGAGCCCCTCGTCGGCCTGATGCAGGACACGCCCGTCGGCAA
>JAKAUH010000727.1 GCA_021818605.1 Planctomycetota bacterium | reverse complement strand
TATCCGATCCACGCCGGCCGGCCCGCGTTCCTGCCGGGCAATGCGATCCCCAGGGTGATGCCCGTCGAGCACATCAGCAACCAGCCGCCCAGGGGCCTCCAGGACTGGATGACCTGGTTCGACAGGTGGATCCTCAACATCGGGGCAGGCGGGACGCGGGTCAAGCTCGAGAACGTGGTCGAGATGGAGTACTCGATCTTCCGCCACACCGACGTCGTGGCGGATGCGCACCGGCTGCCGTTCGCCGATGCCGCGTTCGACGCGGTGGTGAGCTTCAACACGTTCGAGCATCTGCATGATCCCGAGGCGGCGGCCGCCGAGATCCACCGGGTGCTCAGGCCCGGCGGTCGGCTGGTGGTGCACACGGAGTTCCTCCAGCCGCTCCGCTGCACGAGCCGCGGCACCATTGCTACAACACCACCGAGTTCGGGCTGAGGCGCTGGTTCCAGGCGTTCGACATCGAGGGCGTGTCGGTGTCGGAAAACTTCAACCCGGCTCATGTGATCGCCTGGCTCATCTCGGAATTGCTGCGGGCGGTCGAGCAGACCGAGGGCAAGGCGGCGCGGGACCGGCTCGCGGCCAGCACGCTGGAGTTCTGGCGCTCGAGCTGGGAGCAGCCCGAGGGGTGCCAGCACGCGCTGTGGGATGTCCTTCGGCGGCTGCCGCAGGAGTACCAGATGCAATACGCCGCTGGTTTCCAGCTCGATGCCACGAAACCCGGCGTGGAGGAGACGCTGGCAGCCTGAACGACCCGGTCGCGGCGTTCGGCCAGGGGAAAGTCGGCGTGTTCTTCGCCGGTCATGCCTGGCTGGTCATGGTCGAGGTCCGGCTCCGTCGATCCGGCGAGAAGCCGGGGCCGAGAAACGTTCATGTGCTCTCGCCCGACGAGACGAAACCTAGTAGATGTTCCCGAGTCGTCGCGACTGGATCGACAGTCCGGGTCCCGTGGTGAGTCGGTCGGCACACCGGGCCGTCGAGGGCGTCCGATCCATTCTTCCAGGGAGGTCCGCATGGAGGGAATGGTGGCGACGGGAACGTCCCGGCCCGGCCGACCGCGTAGGGTCGGCGATACGATCGCGATCGCCGGCGACTATCAGTACAGGGCCCTGACCGAGGGCCCCGGTCCGCAGCGCTTCTGGCATGACACCAAGCGCTGGCTGATCCGGCGCTACCTCGACCTCCGGCCAACCGACCGGGTGCTCGACGTCGGATGCGGGTCGGGGACCGTGGCGGTCTGCGTGGCCGACGCGCCGGTGCGCGAGTGCATCGCCGTCGACGCCAACCCGGCGGCCGTCGCGTTCGCCGAGTCGCGGTTCTCGCGGCCGAACCTTCGCTTCGTGCGATGCCTGGTGGACGAGCTCGACCTGGCGGACGACTCGCTCGATGCCTGCTGCTGCATGGAGCTGATCGAGCACATCTACCCGGAACAGGGCCGCAAATTGCTGGAGACGCTGCATCGGGTCACGCGGCCGGGCGGCCGGTTGCTGATCACGACGCCCAACTACCGGAGCCTCTGGCCCCTGCTGGAGTGGGCGCTGGACCGCTCGGGACGAGTGCCCCACCTGGCCGGTGATCAGCACGTGGCGTTCTACACGCATCGCCGGCTCCGCGCGCTATCGTCGGCGGCCGGCTGGGCGACGGTCCGGCAGCACACCTGTTGCACGGCGGCGCCCTGGGTGGCCGCGGCGTCCTGGCGCCTGGCGGAGGCGATCCGCCCCGCGGAGGCCCGGCTGCGCTGCGGCACGATCCTGGTCCATCTCCTGGAGAAGCCGGCGGCGTGCCCCGGAGGCGCCGCGGGCGGTCCCGAGGTCCCGGCGGCATAAACCAAGGATGGGATGATGGAAGGGCTCTGGCAGGGTTCGGGTGTGGGCGGAGCCTCCCCCGAGCTGAGCGTGATCGTCCCGATGCACAATGAGGAGGGGTCCGTCGGCCTCCTCGCGGAGCGGATCCGCCGGGTCCTCGACGCCGAGGGCATCACCTACGAGGTGATCTTCGTCGACGACGGCTCGACCGACGGCTCGGTGGCCGCGGTGGAGCGGCTGGCGCGGACGATGGCCGAGGTCCGGCTGGTCCGCCTGGCGCGGAACTTCGGCAAGGAGGCCGCGATGCTGGCCGGCTATGACCGCGTGTGCGGCCGCGCCGTCATCGTCCTCGACGCCGACCTCCAGCAGCCGCCCGAACTCTTCCCGGAGATGCTGGCGCGGTGGCGGAGCGGTTACGACGTCGTGCACGCCGTGCGCGCTGACACCGCGGGGATCTCACGGATCCGACGGCTGGCCTCGTCGGCGTTCTACTGGGTCAATGGCCAGTTGGCGGGCGTGAGGATTCCCGCTCACGCCGCCGACTTCGGCCTGATGGACCGGGCCGTCGTCGAGGTGCTCCGCCAGTGCCGCGAGCAGCATCGGTTCAACCGGGCCCTGGTCGCCTGGGCGGGGTTCCGCAACACGGCGATTACCTACAACGCCGCGCCACGCCACGCCGGCCGTACGCACTGGAGCTGGGGTCGGCTGGTGGGATACGCCATGGACGGCATCCTCTCGTTCAGTGTCCGGCCGCTGCGGCTGCTGGGCCTGCTGGGCGGGTTCGTCAGCGCGATGAGTTTCGCCTACCTGACGCTGGTCGCCATCCTGCGGATCGGCTGGCCCGATCGGGCGGGGGCTGGCTTCGGCTACGCGAGCATCATCGGTATGATCTCGCTGCTGGGCGGATTTCAGCTTCTGGGGATCTGGTTGCTGGGCGAATACATCGGCCGGATCTACGAGCAGTCCAAGGGCCGGCCCGCCTACATCGTCCGGGAGGATCGGGCGTGGCGGGCGGACGCCGCCGAATCGTCTCGCCCCGTGGGCCATCCGTCGCGGATCACCGACGCGGCGTAGGAAGTGAACGCCAGAACCCGATCGGACAGGGAGCATCGCATGATAGGCCAGTTCCGGAATGGACTCGCGGACGTGGGGGCGACCGATGGATCTGCGGGCGAAGGTCTCGGATCGCCGCGGTTTGACGCCGCACCATCCGGGGATCGGCGCGAGGCGGGCCGCCGCTGGCCCTACCTGCTCGCCTCGGCGGCGCTGATCGCCGTGTTCCTGTTCGCCAACCGCCCCCTGGTCTCGGGGCGGGTGGCCGGGCTCTGGGACGCCGAGACGTATTTCACGGGGAT
>JAKAUH010000145.1 GCA_021818605.1 Planctomycetota bacterium | reverse complement strand
CTCACGAGCCGCTTGTCGTCCCGCCGCAGCCCGCGGCGGCTATTGACCAACAACGGGTCGGGAGGTCGCTCCAGCCATACGCCCAGAGCCACCGCCGCGGCATCAAGAACGGTCGTCTTGCCCGACCCGTTCACCCCGATCAGTACGTGGAATGATCCTCCCGGCCCGGCCGCAGCCCGCGGAAACTCAAAAGTCGCGTCTGCATACTTCTTGAAATTTCGCAATTCTAGGCGGTCAATTCGCACGGCCGACCTCCCCGGCAAAATCGCTCTGTTCTCAGCAACCATCTCCTGAGATTCCCGAATCCCGCTTCGGCCGGCGTCGAAAGTGGATCCTCTCGGCTGGCAAGCGGAGAAGCTCTGCCAGCTCGTACTCAGGACGGAGATCATCCTCGATCGGCTGTAACTCCGCGAGGTTATCCATCAGCGACAATCCTCACAATTCTGCTGTTGATCTTATTTCGACACCGGCCTGTGGCACAATGATACGTGACCGGACGAGAGGCTCGGCACGAGTGGTCGAGCCCTGGCTAAGCTCGAGAGCCTGATTCTCCTTTCGGCTTCTTCTTACCCCGCCGCCGCTGCGCCGACTTCCGGCCCGGCCGATAGCCCGTCGATTTCTCAGCCGGAATCTGATGAACATACTTACCCTCATCCAACAACTCGTTCGCCTTCTCCATCCGCGCCTGCAGGGCGGCTTTGGGCGGATTCGCCGGGATGAGGCAATCGCACCCCGATCCGATCATGTCCTGTCGCCCGGCCTTCAGCAGGGCCTCGCGCACCAGAAAGTAGTTCTCAGGCTTGAAGAACTGCATGAGGGCCCGCTGCGTCTTCCGGTCGCGCAGGCCCCGCGCGACCTGCACCTCTTTGCCCGTGATCGGGTCGATGCCCGTGTAGTACATGCAGGTCGCGATGTCGAACGGCGCGGGAATGAAGTCCTGCACCTGGTCGGGCCGGTGGCCGTTCCGCTTGAGGAACAGCGCCAGGTCGATCATCGCGTTCAGGTCGCTGCCGGGATGCGACGCGATGAAGTACGGCACGACGTACTGCTTCTTGCCGGCGCGGGCACTCGCATCCTTGAATGCCCGCGCGAAGCCGCGGAAGTCGTCCACATCGGGCTTCTTCATCAGGCGAAGCACCTCGGGATCGGTGTGCTCCGGAGCCACCTTCAGGTGCCCGCCGACATGATGCCGCGCCAGCTCCTCGAGGTACTCGGGCGACTTCTGCGCCAGGTCCATCCGGATGCCCGAGGCCACCAGCACCCGGTCGACGCCTGGCACCTCGCGGCTCTGACGCATCAAATCGACGAGCGGACCGTGATCGGTGCCCAGCAGCTTGCAGACCGTGGGATGCACGCACGAGAGCCGCTTGCATTTGGCCTCGACCTCGGGCCGGGTGCAGCGCATCTGATACATGTTGGCCGTCGGGCCGCCGATGTCCGAGACCGTGCCCGAGAAATCCTCGTCCTTCCCCAGCCGCCGCAGCTCGGCCAGGACCGAGTCGGACGACCGCGACTGGATGATCCGGCCCTGGTGCGCCGTGATCGAGCAGAACGTGCAGCCGCCGAAGCAGCCGCGCATGATCGTCACCGAGTCCTTGACGACCTCAAAGGCTGGGATCTTCTCCCCGCGGTACATCGGGTGCGGGCGCCTCGTGTACGGCAGGCCGTAGATCCGGTCCATGTCGGCCTGGCTGACCGGCAAGGGCGGCGGGTTGCAGACGACCGCCTGGCGATCGTGGTATTGCACCAGGCGCCGGGCATTGAGCGGGTTCGTCTCGTGGTGGATGGTTCGCGTCGCCAGGACGAACTGCCGCTTGTCGGTCTTCACCTCGTCGTACGACGGCAGCACGAGCGCATCATCGGGCGGCGTCTCGCTGGCGCCCATCGCGTAGGCCACGCCGCGCAGGTCGCGCAGGTCCTTGACCGTCTCGCCGGCCGCGAGGCGCCGCGCGATCGTGACGATCTGATGCTCGCCCATGCCGAAGACGACCAGGTCGGCCTTCGAGTCGAGCATGATCGCCCGGCGGACGGTGTCGCTCCAGTAGTCGTAGTGCGCCAGGCGACGCAGCGAGGCCTCGACGCCGCCGGCGATGACCGGGACGCCCGGGAACGCCTCGCGAGCGCGCTGGGAATACGGGATCGTCGCCCGGTCGGGCCGCAGGCCGATCCGGCCGCCGGGGGAATAGGCGTCGTCGTTGCGGACCTTCTTGTTGGCGGTGTAGTGGTTGATCATGCTGTCCATGTTGCCCGCGCTGATGCCAAAGAACAGCCGCGGGCGGCCGAACTGCCGCCAGGGCTCGGCGCTCCGCCAGTCGGGCTGGCTCAGCACGGCGACCCGGAACCCGGCCGCCTCCAGGACCCGGCTGAGGATCCCCGCCGCGAACGCCGGGTGGTCGACATAGGCATCGCCCGTGACGAACACGACGTCGACGTAATCCCAGCCGCGCGCCTCCATCTCCGCCCGAGTCGCCGGCAGGTGCGGGAGTTCGGGCGTCACCACCGGCAGGGCCGGCAGCATCGTGGGCGCCGTGTTGGCGTCGAGGTCGAGGGTCATGGGCGAGCAGGCGGAACTCATCAGATGGGGATTCCCCGGTGGCTGTCTCGGTTCGGGCGCATCAATCTTTATTCTACCGGCCCGGGTCAATCCGTCCGAGCCTGTTCACTTCGATTCCGATCGGCCGAACAGCCTTCCGGCGACGCCCGGCGCCATCGCCAGCGTGGCCATCTGAACGCCCAATCTCGGATCGCGGATCAGTTCAGCGGCCATCATCGGCGACAGGCCGAGCCCTCGCCCGAGCGCCTTTCGCGCCAGCTCGGTCCGACCGGCCCGCAGGGCGTCCTGCGCCCGGTTGAGATAGGCACGAGCCAGCCGTCGGTTGGCCGTTCGCTGGAGCTGGGAAAGGTTTGCCGCACCCTTCAGGTCGACCGAGACCAGCGTCTCCAGCAACCGCGCGGATTCCTCGAGGTCGGCGAGCCCTGGTTTGAACCGATGCGTCTCGCTTTCCCGGTGCCAGCGGACCTTCACCGACGGCCGCGCCAGCCAGGCGATGCGCCACCGCCGCGAGACCCGCAGCCAGAACTCGGCATCCAGGACGTAGCGAAGGCTCGGGTCGAACCCGCCGGCCTCGTCGAACGCCGCGCGGCGGATCGTCACGGCTGAGCATCGCAACGGGTTGCCGCCGGTCATCGCGACGGCCAGCCCGCCAGGCTCGATGACCCGATCGATCGGTCCGAGTCCGCCGCGCGCGACCACCGATTCGGGCAACGGCTCGCCCCGTTCGTCGATGACTTCCGACGCACTGGCGACCAGCCCGATCGAATCATCCCGGGCGAACGCCGCGACATGATCGGCGAGATGTTCCGGCCCCATGACGTCGTCCTGGTGGAACACGGCGACGAGAGGTGTTCGGCTCAGCTCAACGCAGTGATTCCAGTTGCCGGCCAGGCCGAGTCGTTGATGATTGACCTCGACCCGAGCCCGATCGCCGGCGAGCGCGCGAACCACTTCGGGCGTCCGGTCGTCCGAGTGGTCGTCCGAGATGATCAGCTCGAACGCGACGCCCCGCTGGTCGAGAATGCTACCGATCGCCTCGGCGATGTGGGCAGCGCCGTTGTAGGCGGGGACGGCGACGGTGACGGGAAGATCAGACATCTCGGGCTCGAGGGACACGGGCCTCGGGGCTCGTCGGGCTCAGACCGCCGGAAGCGACGACTCGCCGAGTGCCCGGAGGGTCTCCCAGGTGTAGAGGCCCGACGAGTGGCCATCGTTCCAGGCGAGCTTGACGGCGTACGTCCCGACATTCTCCATGCCCATGAGCTTGAGGTCAGGGCGGATCGACGCCGGGTCGAGGATCCTCTCGCCGGTCCACTCGTCGCGGCAGGCCGCGCACGGACACTGGCTACGGATCGTACGATAGGGCAGACGATGGACACGGCTGTCGGTCCACTCGACCTCGAGGAGCTGCTCGGCCTGGTGGGCCCGGATGTTGCTGGGTGGGTCGGTCATCTCTTCATTTTGCCTGGCGGCCGCGAGTTCTCGGGGAGTCGTCTCCAATGGACCTCGATCATACCAGCGAACGCTCCGACACGGAACGCGACGCCCCGGCGTACGGACGATTCCTCGTCCGCGCCCCGAGCGTCAACGCGGTCCGCCGCGCCCTGCACCGCGCGCCGGGCGGCGTGCGAGTGGTCGGGCGCGAGGACCGCGAGACGATTCTTTGCACCCACACCATGGACGAGCACAGCCTGGCCCGCCACTGGCCGATCATCCTCAGCCGGCTGGCGAAGGCGGGCCTGGCCGTGCGAGACTCCAGGTGAGGCGGGAGCATTTGCGTCACCTGTTGCCCTGGCCCTGCGCCTGCGCCTTCGTCATGGCCTCGACGGCCTGGCGCAGCTCCCTGATCTGGGCGGTGAGGTCGTCGAGCCGCTTCGTCAGGGCCAGATCGAACTGGCTGTCGACCTTCTGCGGGAAGTAATCGGCGACCACGTTCCCGACGAGGTTGCCGTTGGGGTCAAGGGCCATGTTCCCGAGCATGGTTCCTTTCTGTCCACCGATCAGGTTCACGCGGTAAAGCGTCTGGGCGGGATGCTCCGCCGAGAGCCGTCGCCCGAGGGCGTGGCGCCGCACCGGAGCCAGCTCGACATGGACGGGCCGGGCCTCGCGGGTCAGCTCGATGACGACGGTCCTGTCGCCGTGCGCCTGGATCATCCTCGTCAAGGCAGCCGGGTCGGACGGAGTGAATCCGTTGACGGATCGGATGATGTCGAACTTGTGAACGCCCGCCTTCGCGGCTGGACTCTGCGGGTCGACCTCGACCACGATCAGCCCCTGGTTATCGGGGAGCTGGAGCTGTGCTCGCAGGGCCGGCTCGACCGGCGACACGGCGACCCCGATCCAGTAGGTCGGCGGCTCGGGCCGGATGGGACCCAGGCTCGCATGGACTCGCGGCTGGACGGTGATCGTCACCTGCCGGCCCGCACGCATCAGCACCAGTCTGGCGACCTGCTCTCCCCGATTCTTGAGCGCGTCCACAAGTTCCTGGACATTGCCCAGCGACGTGAAGGACCCGCTGCTCTGCTCCATCCGGACCAGCAGGTCATTCTGATGGATGCCCGCGGCGGCGGCCGGCGAGCCCGGCTCGACCTGGGTGACGATCAGGCCCTCGTTGTCCCGGAGCTTGAGCTGGGCCCGAAGCGCGGGATCCGCCGGCGCGAGGGTCATGCCCGAGTTGCGGCTGGCGTTGTCGACGAAGGCGAAGACCATCCCCTTGCCGTTCGCGATCTCGCTCCAGCTCGGATAACCCAGGTCGCCCTGCACACCGAGGTCCCAGTACCCTGCCTGGTGGTTGGCCCATGGATCCTGGCCGGGCTGTCCCTGACGATCGTTGTGCTGCGGCTGAGCCGCCTGAATCGGGTTCCCAGACTGGCCGGGCTGATTCCTGCCCGACTGGGCCGGGTTCGCGGGTTGGCCGGGCTGTTGCTGCCCCGACTGATTCGGGTTTCCACCCTGAGGGGGGCTCATACCCGGCTGCTGAGCCGGGTTACCTTGCTGGCCGGCCTGACCCTGTCCGGGCTGGCCGGGATGATTCCCTGCCTGCTGCTGCCCGCGGCTGACAGTCGAAACGAGGAGGGTCAGGACGAGCGCAAGCGGGGCCGAGGACGCGAGGACGCGTTTCACGTCGGATCTCCTTTCGGATTGTTGACGAGGAATGCGGCGGGACGATCGTCCCGGCCGTGGAACGGTCAGAGAGTCTCGAGGCCCACGTATCGAACCTGGATCTGGTCGACAGGCACCGCCACGCGCCGGCCGTCCTTCAGCCGGGCCGGCACGAACCGCCGGCGGCGATCGACCTGGTATCCTTGCTGCTCCAGCATCGCCTGCTGGTGTTCCGTGATGGGCGCGGGCGGAGTGTACGCCCACCGTTCGCCCGCCGTCGGCCCGGTCGGAATTGGCCCCGGCGGCGGACCCGCTTCCGGGCCGCCCGCCAGGAGCGGGTCCGGTCCGGCGGTCGGCGCCGGCGAGATGTCAGGAACATTCGCAGAGGGAGTGCTACCGACGGACGATCCCCCCTCGGGCGTCGGATTCGTGCCGCGGGCGATCGCCGGCGCTGTCGTCCCACCACGCTCCGGGGAGCGGTCAGGATGAAGCGTCCAGCCGAGCAAAAACGCGATCCCCGCCAGGCCGGCCGCCATCGCGATTCGCCAGGGCTGGCTCCGTCGGCGAGCAGGGATCGGGTCCGTGGAGATGCTGACCTTCACGACGGTCGCAGTCGACACTGGCATCGCGCGGAACGACTCGCGCCAGGCCTGCGCCTCGAGGAACGCCAGCGCGCACCGCTTCCAGCCGTCGGGCTCGCTTTCGAGTGACTGGATCGCGCCGCGCAGTTCGGCCGGCGAGAGCTCGCCATCAACAAGGCGGTCCAGCAAAGCGTCGGAGATCGGCTCGAAAGGCTCAGCGTGGTTCATGGTCGGATTCCTCGAAGTCGGCCGAGAGCCGGGTCAGCTCGGCGCGAAGCCGCCCTTTCGCGCGATGGAGCCGGGTCTCGATCGTGGCGACCGACGCGCCCAGGCGCTCGGCGAGCTCGCGGGCGGTGAAGCCCTCGGCGTACTTGAGCACCAGGAGCTCGGCATCGCGGGACGACAGAATCGCAAGCGCCTGCTGCACCAGGGCCTGCCGCTCGTCGCGCACCAGCCAGGCCAGCGGCGAGCATGCCCCGTCGCTCCCGTCCGGCTGGCAACGCGCGGCGTAGCGATCGATCAACCCGCGACGCCGGCCGGTCTTTCGGCGATAGATGAGAACATGCCGCACCGCCAGTCGATAAAGCCAGACCGCTGCGCGTGCCGGATCGCGCAGCGGCGACCGCTGCTCGACGGCGGCCAGCGCGACGTCCTGCATCACCTCGTCGACGGCCTGCGCCTCGCCCAGTCGCGACGCGATCACGCGCCGCAACCAGCGTTCATTGGCCGCCAAAGTCGGGCCCCAGTCGGGTGCCTTTGCATCGGCACTGACAGGGCCCGGCTCGGTGGTGAGAGGTCGGCTCGGCTCGCTCATGGCTACCGACGAGAGTTGCCGCCGAGCCGAATTCCTTGCGAGGTCTCGGGCGCATTTCCCGGATCCGGCCGACACCGGCCTATTCGATCAGCCGAAGATCGCCTCGATCGGCTTGCCGGCAGCGATCGGCAACGGGCGGCCGAGGGTATCCACGACCTCCGTGGCCGGGTCGATGCCGAGCGCCCAGAACATTGTGGCGGCGATGTCATCGGGCGTGACCGGGTCCGTCGCCGGGTGGCCGCCGATCCGGTCGCTCGAGCCGTAGATCGCGCCCGGCACCGTGCCGCCGCCAGCGAAAAGGACCGTGTAGCAGTCGGGCCAGTGGTCGCGGCCGTTTGGGCCAAATAGCTTGGTGTTGGTGACCTTCGGCGACCGGCCGAACTCGCCCATCCAGACGATCAGCGTTTCCTCCAGCAGACCGCGGGCCTGCATGTCGCGGATCAACGTCGGCACGGTGCGATCCGTGATCGGCAGCAGGCGGTTCTTGAGTGTCTTGAAGTTCTCGCCGTGTGTGTCCCACCCGCCGTTGACCGGGCCGCCGATCGCCGAGGAGTAATACACGGTCACGAACCGCACCCCGGCCTCGACCAGCCGGCGGGCCAGCAGGCAGCTCTGGCCGTAGGTCGTCCGACCATACTCGTCGCGCAGCCGGGCCGGCTCGGACGACAGGTCGAACGCCCGCTTCACGGCCGGGCTGCTGAGCATCGTCAGGGCACGCGAGTAAAAGGCGTCGAGCCCCCGCGCGGCCTCGGACCACTCCAGCAAGTCCGCCTGCCGGTCGATCATCCGCTGGAGTCCGCGGCGGTCATCCAACCGCGCGGTCGGCAATGACGACGGCAGGCTCAGCTCGGGCAGGCGAAAGTTCGAGCCATTGGGGTCCTGGCCGACGAAGAACGGGTCGAACGCCTTGCCCAGGAAGCTCGCGTGCTGACCGGGCGTGACGCTGCCGTCCCGCAGCACGTGCGGGAACGAGATGAACGATGGGATCGCCGGGTCGTCGCTCGGCCGCAGTCGGGAGACCGTGCTGCCGTAGGCCGGATAGAGCTCCTGCGTGTCGCGGAGCCGGATGTCGTCGAGCGGCGGTGCGTGGCCGGTCAGGCTGTAATAGGTCGCCGAGTTGTGGTTGCGCATCCGGTGGTGCACCGAACGTACCTGGGCGAACCGATCGATCACCGTGGCGAACCGCGGCAGGTGCTCGCTGACCCGCAGACCCGGCTGATTCGTGGCGATCGGCGCGAACTCGCCGCGGATGCCGGACGGCGCATCCGGCTTCATGTCGAACGTGTCCAGGTGCGACGGCCCGCCAAACTGGTGCAGGAAGATGACGTGCTTCGCCCGCGGCTTCAGGTCGGTCCGCCGCGCCTCGGCCGCGCGCAGCAAGCTCGGCAGCCCCAGGCCCAGCACGCCGCCGAACCCCGCGCGGACCAGCGCCCGCCTCGTCCATCGACCGGTCGCCTGGAAATCGGGACACCCTTGCATCTTGTTCGGCTCCGACGCTGTCAGGAACAGACTTCACTGGCGGGCGGGACTACCACTTTGCACAAGGCGGCCCACCTGTAATCAATAAATCTTGGACTGAATATCCCTCAATGCCTCAGCAGAAACTCCTTGCTATTCAGGAGCGCCCAGGTGACGTCCTCCCACGCCGCGCGGCGGTCGGTCGATCGGCGCACATAGGCCAGCGCCCCCGCGCGCTCGGCCTCGTGCGGCTCGCGCGAGAGGGCCGCCAGGTACAGCTCGTCGAGAATCGCGGCCTCGTCCACCTTCGCGGCCATCAGCCGGCCGATCCGGTTGGAGTCGTGGTCAAGCTTGCGGCGAATCGTCGGGCCGTTGATCATCTGGAACGCCTGGGCCAGCGTGATCGCCTCGGATCGCTCGCACTCGCACGTCAGCAGCCGCTCGGGCTTGCCGAACGTCTTCAGGAACGGCACGTCCGACGCCACGCCAGGCAACTGCCCGGCCCGCAACGTGCCGGGCGCCCGGCGGAACCGCTCGGGAACCTCGAGCACCTGGCAGACCGCATCGAGCAGGACCTCGGCCGGCAGCAGGCGAACGGTTGCGTGCGAGAAGTTCGCCTCATCATCGCGATTGGTCGGGTTGGGCGTTGCACCCGCCTGGTAGACCCGCGACTTCATGATCCAGGCCACCGTCGGACGCAGCCGGCGGCCGTGAGCGACGAAGTGCTCGGTCACGGCGTCGAGCAGTTCGGGGTTCGATGGCGGGTTCGAATCGCGGAAGTCGTCCACCGGATCCACGATCCCGCGGCCCGTCAGGTGATACCAGACCCGGTTGGCCAGGTTGCGGTCGAACTGGCGGTTGTCGCGCGTGAGCCAGTCGCCCAGCGCGACGAGCGCATTCCCACCATGAGCCGGCATTCCACCCCCGCGCCGGCCGTGCAGGACCGTCGGCGCCAGGCGAGCCCCCGTCCGCGGCTGGATCATGCCGGGCTGGCCGTCGAGGTACACGATCTCGTCGCCGTTGATCTCGTGCCTGTCGAGCGCGTCCTTGCGCGCGGCGTCGAGGTCCTTGCGAACGATGTTGGAAAAGAACGCCGCCAGGCCGTAATAGTCGTCCTGCGTCCAGACGTCGAACGGGTGGTTGTGGCACCGGGCGCACTGGATTCGGATGCCCAGAAACACCTGGGCGACGCTCTCGGCCGCCGTCGTCGGCTCGCGATTGGTGCGGTAGAAGCTCGACGGCGGATTCTGCCACGTCGAGCCGACTCCCGTGACGATCCGACGCACCATCGCGTCGAGCGGCACGTCGCGCGCGAACTGGTCGCGGAGCCATCGGTGGAAGATCCAGGCGCCCTTGGCGCCCATCGTCTTCTCCTCATTGCGCAGCAGGTCCGCCCACTTGAGCGCCCAGAAATCGGCGAACTCGGGCCGATCGACCAGACGGTCAACCAGATGGGCACGGCGGTCCGGACTCCTGTCGGCGAGAAACGCGCGGACCTCGCCCGGCTCGGGCAGGCGGCCGATGGCGTCCAGATAGGCCCGGCGGAGGAAAACGCGGTCGTCGCAGCCGGGCGAGGGGTTGATTCGCAGGGCGCGGAGCTTCGGATCGACGGCGCGGTCGACCGGATGGCTGCTCTCGACGCCGCGCCAGACGAATCCCGGCCGGTCGGCCGGGAACGCCAGCCGGCTCGTCGCGCGACCGTCGCGGTAGCGGACGGCGACCGCCACCTCGCCGGGCCCGCGGATCTGAATTCGCCCGTCGACCGACACCTCGCACCGCGTCGGGTCGCTCAGGTCGTACGACGCCTGCCGCGTGACGTCGCGGGTCGTGCCATCCGCGAACCGGGCGGTGACGACGAGCTGCTGCGCCAACTGACCGGGGGCCGTGACGCGGTCGGCCGGGAAGACCTTTAGCTCAGTCACGCGGGGTGACGCCGGCCCGTCGTCCCGCGCGCCGGCCTGGATCCACCGTAACAGTGCGGCGCACTCAATTGAGTCACGGCCGAACCGCCTGCCGCCCTCGTGCGCCACGAGACCCGCCGGTTTCTCGACGATCAGGCTGCGCTCCGGTTGGACGACATCGACCCGTCGGCCGAGCTGGTCGCGTGTGAGCGCGAGAAAATCGAAACCGGGGTCGTCGCCCCGGAGGCTCAGGCGAAAACCGCCCTTGCCGCTCAGGTTGCCGTGACAGGCGCCCATGTTGCAGCCGGCCTTCGACAGCAGCGGCACAATGTCGTCGCGGAAGCTTGCCGGCCGCGAGCGATCGAGGCCGATGACCGCGACCGACACGCTTTTCTCAGCCATCACCCCGTCGGCGGAGAACCGGATCCTGCCGGACCCAGCCCGCCTCGGCCGGACGAGGCCATCGGGCGAGATTGTCACGAGTCCAGGAGGATCGACCTGAAATCGCGCCGCGCGGGTCGCGTCGCGCGGCGATCCGTCGGCATCAAGGATCGTCACAGCGAGCTGCTGGCGGGCATCGCGGCCGGACAGCACGACATCGGGCGGCATGACCTCGATCGAGGAACGCTCCGACCCACCCAGTGCCGGCGGGGGCAGCGACAGCGGCACCAGGGCCAGGGCCGCGAACAGAAAGACGGAGGAAATGATCCGGGGATCGCCCGGCCTGCGGTTGACCGTGGGAGGGTGGGATCTCACAGGGCTCGCCTCCTCGCCATCCGGCTGCGGACCGGCCCGATGAGCCGGCCCGCCGCGGGTCCTTGCCTGTCGCCCCGCGCGCCCGTTCCGCGGGCTGCCCGCGAGGCCCAGGCCTTACTTGAGCTGGTCGGTCGAGATTGTTTCGCCCCCGTTGCGGGTCATGAGCTGGTTGAGAGTCACCTTGTTGATCTGCGCCGTGAGGGGTCGCACGCTGCCGTCGCAGAAGGCGAAGTTCACCTGGCTCGGGTGCTTGCTGGCCCAGTACATCCAGTAAGACGTGTTGTTGATCACGATCGGCCGGTCGATCGTGCGGTCGAGGTTGGTCCGCACGCAGCAGCTCGTGGCCTGCGACCAGACCCCCTGCGGCCAGAGACTCTCACCAATCATGATGGTGGTCGAGGTGCCGTCGGTGATGTCGGCGATGTTCACAATCGAGTTCTGGTAGAAAATCCCGTTGTCATACACCAGGCAGTACGGGTTGGTCGAGGCAACGGTCGGCGTCAGATTGGGGCAGTTGGTGTTCGTGGTCGAGATGTATCCGGCCGCCATGTTGCCGCGGTAGTCCGACGGCCCGAGCTGGGCGACCATCGAGGTGCCCGTCCCCGTCGACACGGTGACCGCCCGCCGGTTCGAGGGGCAGACGAACCCATCAATCGTCCGCCGGACCGAGGTCGCGTTGTCCGGGACATTCGTGTACAGGTTGAAGTTGATCTCGTTCCAGAGATTATTCTGCTCCATCTTGAGGAACAGGCTGGTCAGGCCGTTCCACATGTAGGTCTGGAAGGGCATCATGACCGAGGCGCAGTTGGGATCGCCGCCGACCAGGTTGTTGTTGGCGTCGTAAACGGGTGCCTGGCAGTACCATCCGGACGGGAACGATTGGAACGAGTCGTGGTATTCCTGCGAGGCGATCGCGAGCTGCCGCAGGTTGTTCTGGCACTTGGCCCGGTTGGCGGCCTCACGGGCGTTCATGACCGCGGGCATGATCAGCGCCACCAGGACGGCGATGATCGCGATCACGACCAGCAGCTCGATCAGGGTGAAGCCAGGTCGTTGAGCCGACCTGCGATTGGATGGGCGCATCAGAGTTCCCTCGGGCAAGTGGGCCACGCGGCAGTCGGCGGAGCGTCGCCTCGACAATCCCCCAACTGAATAAGCTACACAATGCGATCGATCGCTGCCAGCGCGCCGTCGTGCTTTCTTCCCGAAGGAGGCGACGTCCGGCGCGCGTGGGGGCGCTACGGGTCCCCTTTCGAGGATAGCACCCGAAGAATCATACGGGCGGACGGACATCTCGTGAGCCGAACTTGTTCAGGAACTGGAGGCGATGAGGGACTGGACCGCCTGGCCGACCTCGATGGTGGTGGCGCGCCCGCCCAGGTCGGGCGTACGCGGTGTCGGCTGACGCAGGAGGCCCGCGACCGCCGCGCGGACCCGGCCGGCCGCCCCGGTGTGGCCCAGGTGGTCGAACATCATTGCCAGCGACAGGATGGCCGCCAGCGGGTTGGCGACCCCCTTGCCGGCAATGTCGGGCGCCGAGCCGTGCACGGGCTCGAACATGCTGGGAAACGCCCGCTCGGGATTGATGTTGCCGGATGCCGCCAGGCCCATCCCCCCCTGGAGCACGGCTCCGAGGTCGGTGATGATGTCGCCGAACATGTTCGTCGTGACGATCACATCAAAGCGCTCCGGGGCGACGACCATCCGCATGCAGCAGGCGTCGACGTGCTGGTAATCCGACTTGATGTCGGGATACTCGCGGCCCACGTCGTCGAATGCCCGCATCCACAGATCGTGCGCGAAGGTCAGGACGTTCGTCTTGGCCACCATGGTCACCTGCCGGACCAGCCCACGGCCGCGATCGGACTCGGAAAGGCCGCGGAATGGCCCCTCGGATGCGCGGCGCCTGGCCAGGTCGAAGGCATAGCGAAGCGTCCGCTCGACTCCCGCGCGGGTGTTCATGGAAGTCTGGATGGCCACCTCCTCGGGCGTCCCCTTGCGCAGGAAGCCGCCGGCTCCGACGTAGAGATCCTCGTTGTTCTCGCGGACAACGATCATGTCGACGTCATCAGGCCCCTTGCCGCGGAGCGGGCCCTCGATCCCGGGAAACAGCCGGACCGGGCGAAGATTGATGTACTGCTGGAAATCGAACCGAAGCTTCAGCAGAATCCCCTGCTCGAGCACGCCGGGGGGCACGCCTGGATGGCCGACGGCCCCCAGCAAGATCACGTCCATGCCTCGCAGGTCGCGAACCGCCGAGTCGGGGAGCACCTCGCCCGTCTTGAGGTAGCGCTCGCCGCCGATGTCCACGGGGTGGAGCGAGTATTCCAGCCCCTCGAGTCGGGCGACCTGCGCCAGCACGTCGAGGCTCACGTTGATGACCTCGGGACCGACCCCGTCCCCCGCGATGACTCCGATCCGGATCAAGGCCGCTCCCCTTCCGTCATGACCGCTACCACCCGACCGCACGGAACTTCCAAACGGGCGTCACCGGCCAGCCCGCTCGCCGTAAAATGAAGAAGACCGATCATAACCGGCGCCCTGGCGGCCCTCAAGCCGCCAGGCTCCGCGCGGGATCGGGGCATCCGAAGAGGAGGACCCGGGTGGAAACGGCTCGATCCGGCCATCGCCAGCAAACGCGAGCCCGGTCGGAACGGCCGGTCGAGTCCGCCGAGATCGGCATCATCGAGTGTCCCGATCGGGATTTGCGTTGACAACCTGCTTGCGGAAGTCCTAATTTGATGGTCCTGGGCTGGCGCCGAATTCGATTTCGCATCGCCGAGGGGCGACTCCGCCCGGGCGCGGCGGCCGGCCGGTTTCCTGGTTAAGATCCTCTTCGATCGTCTTTCGCCACATCGCGAAGTCAGGCCCTTGGGGGAGACGGCTTCATGGCCACTCCGGTCGAGAGTACGTCCAGCACTTCCGGCACCGGCAAGGATCCACGCGGATTCTCGGGGCTCGATGAATCCCAGCTCGAGAAGTCGATCCTGCGCCGCGGGCTGGCGACGGCAGCCGAGATCGATGCCTGCAAAACGCGGCGCACCAAGATGGCCGGGCAGGACACGGAGTTCTCCAAAAGCCTGCTGGAGATCATGGTCGAGTCCCGCGTCCTGACCCGCAGCCAGATGGTCCGGTTGCTCCAGGAAGCCGGCGAGACCACGAAGAAATTCCAGATCCCCGGCTACCAGGTGATCTCCAAGATCGGCAAGGGGTCGATGGGCGTCGTGTACAAGGCCAGGCAGATCAGCGTCGACCGCGTCGTCGCCATCAAGATCCTGCTCGACAGCCTCGCCCAGAACAAGGAATTCATCAAGCGATTCGAACGCGAGGCCAAAATCGCCGCTCGCTTATCTCATAATAATATCGTCAACGCGATCGACGCCGGTGAGGTCGACGGCCACTACTTCTTCGTGATGGAGTATGTCGAGGGCGACACGATCAAGGACCGGCTGGACAAGCAGAAGACGTTCGACGAGAAGGAGGCGCTGCGGATCGTCCTGGCCGTCGCCGAGGCGCTCAAGCACGCGCACTCGCGCGGGCTGATCCACCGCGACGTCAAACCCGAGAACGTGATCCTGACCAGGGAAGGCGGGATCAAGCTGGCCGACCTTGGGCTGGCGCGGATCACCGACGACGAGAAGTGGGGACTCTCCGAGGCCGGGATGGCCATCGGTACGCCCTATTACATCAGCCCCGAGCAGGTTCGCGGCCAGACAAACATCGATATCCGCGCCGACATTTACAGCCTGGGGGCGACGCTCTATCACATGGTGACCGGGCGGGTTCCCTACAGCGGCGAGACGCCCAACGAGGTCATGCGCAAGCATGTCGACCCGAATGTCGCCATCGTCCCGCCCGACCACCTCAATACCACCCTCTCGGGCGGCCTCGGCATGATCGTCGAGACCATGATGGCCAAGAACCGCGAGCACCGGTATCAGTCGCCGGACGACCTGATCCTCGACCTGAAATGCCTGCAGCGCGACGAGAGCCCGATGATCGCCGGCCAGAAGCTCGACGCGCTGCAGGGCCTTGCCGAAGGCGATGTGGACGGCAGCTTCGAGGGGGGATCGTACGGAGCCGCCACCGAGGGACAGATGATCGAGATGGCCTCCTACGTCAACAACCGCAACGTCATCATCGCCGCGATGGCCACGCTGCTGCTGGTCTCGGTCATCACCAATGTGATCCTGGTCGTGGCTCAGTAAGAGTTGTGCCGGAAGGCTCGGAGACCGCCTTGGAGGATGGGCATCGCCCACCGATTCGAGGCCTCGACCGGTGGGCGATGCCCACGCTGCATCATCCAACCGCTCTTCCGAGCGGGAGTCTCGCGAGACCGCGGCACCCGGCAAACGGTCAGGGCGATCGATCACGAGCAGGAGCGCCTCTTGCCAGACCGCGCTGCTCACGAGAGGGAGCAATCGAGCCCTCACGTCCCCAGCATGATGAGGGGCCGATCCGCCCGCCGGCTCGCGCCTTCTCGACGCGCACGGACCGCGACGACGCTCGCCAGGGATCTCGTCTCACGCGGGGCCGCGGAGGACGCGGACGAGCGAGCGAACAACCGCGAGCCGCCGCACGCCGGGGCCTGCTTGCGCGGCCGGGCACCCCGCGATCCCGCGTGAGATCGGAACTCAGATCATACGCCCACGGTCCCCAGGTCCCGCGGAGAAAGATTCCATTGGCATCATGCCGGGATTGTTCCGCATCCCGGCTCGCCTGACGGTGCTCCCGCCCGATTACCGCGGCGGGCCGCCACCGTATCCGGGCTCTTCTCACGTCACTCGCCACGACCAGCCGGCCGGCAAGCCCCGGATGAACATTCCTGTGACACTTGTCCGCGATGAAAAGTTACACTTCAAGATACGAACACGGACAGGTGAAAGAGAGCCGCATGACGACAGGGCGTCCGGGTATCTCGGCCCGGGCGCCGGCTCAGTTCTTGCTGAAATTGAAGGACCGGATCACATCCTTGCCCAGCGGATCCTTCACGAATCTGCGATGGCACGAGGGGCAGAGATCGAAGCGAAAGCCCTTGTTGAGCGGCGCGGCGAGGTCTTCGGATAGGAGTGCCTCGTCTCGCTGGAGGATCTGAGCGACCGCTTCCATCGGATCATCGTCCAGGTCATCCTCCCGGATCTCCGTCGGGTCGAATCCCGGGAACGCCTCGATTCTGACCACGTATCGGCCGTCCCCCGGGTTGCTCAAATCCTTTCCACAGAGATCGCACGTGAAGTGGACCATCAGCGATTCATCCTCAATTTGATGAGCCGGTCATCGAGTCCGGAAGAGGTTGATAAGCACGCTTCTAACTCGGCGGCTCGGGTCCGTCCAAGC
>JAKAUH010000571.1 GCA_021818605.1 Planctomycetota bacterium | reverse complement strand
GCATTCGCCTGCGGCGCGAGCGGCCGTTTCGAATGGCACGACGGCACGTGGGAGGCGATCGGAACCGATGGTTATATCACCGAGTCTTCCGACAGGAAAGCTCCCCGAGTCGTTCGGGCATTCGTGCCCGACGCGCCATCCTGGCGGCGTAAGAACTCCGGGGACCCGGCGATTGAGATCGCCGGTTCGCCCCTGGGATCGGGCGGGTATGCCGGCTCCTCGCGCGCGTGAGCCAGCCAACCGCTTGAGGCTCTGACAGCGAGCTCCAGCCGGCCGGCCCGCGGCCGGGCACTGAGTTCCCGCGTCAGGCGGCGGAGAGTCGAGGCGAACCAGCGCCGTCGGAACCTTGCATGCCCGTCCCGGCGGCGGGTACGCTATTGGTGTGACTTACGATCATCGGAGGTTCTGTCCCGTGCTGCCGACCTATCCCGCCATCCTGCGCGACGGCACGCTCGACTGGGGCAACGGCGGCCCGCCACCTCTGCCGCCCGGTGATGTTCCGGTTCACGTCACGCTGCTGGTGCCGCCCGCCCGGACGGCCGGTGGCCCGGCGATGGCAGCGGCGCTCGAGGCACTCGCGGCGGCGGGCGGCCCCTCGGATTTCGGTGACCCCGTCGAGTGGCAACGGGAGGCCCGGGTCGAACGTCTCCTGCCCGGCCGGGATGCATGATCCTCGACAGCAATCTGATCATCTACGCCGCTCGACCCGACCCGAGTACCCCGGTCTTCGCCGGCTCATCGCCGCGAGATCGCCAGCAGTCTCGGCCGTGAGCGTCGTCGAGGTTCTGGGCTATCACAAGCTCTCAGAGGCCGATCGGGCGCATTTCGAGGTATTCTTCGCGGCGGCGGAGGTGTTGCCGTTGAGTGACTCGGTGGTGGTGCGGGCGGTTGCGGTACGGCAGGCGCGGAAGATGTCGCTGGGCGATGCGCTGGTGGCGGCGACGGCGTTGGTGTTCGGACGGGAGCTGTTCACCCACAACCTCAAGGACTTCGCGAGGGTGCCGGGGCCCGTGGTATCGGACCCTCTCGCGGACGGCGATCCGGCATAAATGTGAATAGAGCGATCCACCGGACTCGCCCGCCGCGGGCCGCCGATCCGGGTCATTCGCTGATTCAAGACATGGACGCCGACGAAATCCGATGCGATGCGATGCGGCGGACCTGCGCAGCGGGCCATTGAACCCTGACATCGGGCGGAGTTCAACGATGGGCCTTCGCGGTTGGATCAGGCGACTCGTGGCCAGGAGCCGGCCGAGGCCAGTCGGCGAGTGGTTCCACGTTGCCTTCGACGACGAGCGCGTCTCCATCCGCGCGGAACCCCCGGGTCGAGACCCCTGGGCGCAGGAGTTCTCGTGGTCCACCGTCGAACGCATCTGCTTCAAGGCCGAGGACTTCTTCGTCTCGGATGGCATCTATGTCTTCACTTCCCAGCGGCCGGAGAGCTACGTGATCCCCACTGAGGCGGAGGGCGGCGCCGAGCTGTGGGTCGAGATCATTCGCCGGGGCCTCTTCGATCCTCAACTGGCGATCGAGGCGATGCGGTCCCCTGGTGGTCTGTTTGTGTGGCCTCCCGATGGGGGCGCGGGGAGAGCCAATGTCTGAGCCCTGATCGGCGCTCCAGAGCGCGTACCGAATGGATGGCCTACGGGCGAGGGATCGAGTCTTGCCTCGGACGAACTCGGTCTGCCGGCCCGGCCCGGCCTGGCTCGGCTCGGCTCGACTCGGCTCGGACGGGATCGGCGAACAGAGCCGCCTGGTACAGAAGATCCGGATTCGTCCGAACCGATCGGAAGGCCCGGCATCTGGCCTGTGAGCCACGCAAACGTTCGGGGCTTTAACAATAGGTTCCGATTGCCAGGTTGTCTCCGGCGCGGCATGATCAGGGACTGTCCGATCGTGGTCGCCGGCCTGGATGGTCCCCGCAGTATGTTCACAGAGGCACATGCGTCACATGAAATTTCGACACATCGCCGCGGTGCTTTCCATGTTCGCCGCGGCCTGGCATTCCGCGAGTGCCTTGGCCGAGGAGCCGCGGAAGGTCACGTTCAACCGGGACATCGCGCCGATTCTGTTCAACAACTGCGCCGGGTGCCACCGGCCCGGTGAGGTCGCGCCGTTCGCGCTGATGAGCTACCGCGACGCGGCCAAGCGCTCCGGGCTGATCGCCGAGCTGACCGGGAATCGCACGATGCCGCCGTGGAAGGCCGAGCACGCGGCGGTGCCGTTTGCCGGCGAGCGGAGGCTTTCCGACGAGCAGATCGCCCTGATCCAGAGATGGTCCGAGACCGGGGCCGTCGAGGGCGATCCGGCCGACCTGCCCGTGGTCCCCAGGTTCACCAACGGCTGGCAACTGGGCGAGCCCGACATGGTGGTCAAGATGCCGGAGCCCTATCGCCTCGCGGCCTCCGGGCCTGATGAGTACCGCTGTTTCGTGCTGCCGATCCAGATCCCCGAGGGTAAGTACATTAGGTCGATCGAGTACCGGCCGGGCAACCGCAAGATCGTGCACCACGCGGTGTTCACCTCGATGCCGCACAAGCAGGCCGCGGCGCGGCTGGCCGAGGGCGATGGCAAGAGCTTCCTGTCGGGCCTGGCCCCGCCGGGTCGAATCCTCTCGGGCCCGCTGTCGATCTGGACCCCTGGCATGGAGCCTGCCCTGCTGCCGGATGACCTCGCGGCGCGGTGGCCCGCGGGAACCGACCTGGTCCTTCAGCTTCACCTGCATCCCAGCGGCAAGCCCGAGGCCGAGCAGTCGGTGCTCGGATTCCACCTTACCGACAAAAAGCCCCGCGCCGGGTTGCAGATCATGGTGCTATCCAGCAGCGAGATCGACATCCCGCCCGGCGAGTCGGAATACGAGATTGGGGCGTCGAAGATGCTCCTCGACGAGGCCGACATCTTCGGCATCTTCCCGCACATGCACCTGGTCGGCCATTCCGTCCGCGCCGAGGCGACGCTGCCGGACGGGGCCAAGGTGCCCTTGATCGCGATCCCCAACTGGGATTTCGACTGGCAGAATTACTACCGATACAAGAGCCCGCTGCATCTGCCGGCCGGCACGATGATCGACGTAAAATGGACCTATGATAATTCGTCCGGGAACCCTGCCAACCCGAGTCATCCGCCGCGCCGGGTGACCTACGGCGAGCAGACGACCGACGAGATGGCC
>JAKAUH010001131.1 GCA_021818605.1 Planctomycetota bacterium | reverse complement strand
CGTCCCCACCACGGCGTGGCGAACTCGCCCATGTTCCGCCGGTTCGACGTGAAGTGGATCAGCGGGATCACGGCGAACGAGAGCTGGAGGCTCAGAATCACCTGGCTGAGCACCAGCAGGCCCTGCGTGGCCGACTCGCCGGCCACCGAGATCACCACCACTGCCGGGATCAGAGCCAGCAGCCGCGTCACCAGCCGCCGCAGCCAGGGCGCCAGCCGCAGGTGCAGGTAGCCCTCCATCACGATCTGCCCGGCCAGCGTGCCGGTCAGCGTCGAGCTCTGCCCGGCGCAGAGAAGCGCGATCCCGAACAGGATCGGCGCCATGCCGCCCAGGAACCTCGGCAACAGCTCGTGTGCCCGCTCGATGCTGGCGACCTCGATGCCGTTCGCGTGAAACACCGCCGCGCTGACCACCAGGATCGCCGCGTTCACGAAAAACGCCAGGTTCAACGCGATGGCCGAATCCATCAAATAGTACTGGCAGGCGATCTTCTTGCTTCGGCGGTCGCTGCCGATCCGGCGGGTCTGCACCAGCGCCGAGTGCAAATACAGGTTGTGCGGCATCACCGTGGCGCCCAGGATGCCGATCGCCACAAACAGCGATCCTGCGGGCATTGTCGGCACCAGCCCCGTCGCCACGCCACCCCAGTCCGGCTGCGCCAGGTAGATCTGGATCAAGAAGCAGCCGCCGATCGTCGCCACCAGGGTCAGGATCACCGCCTCGACCTGCCGCATCCCCCATCGCTGGAGGTAGAGAAGCAGAAACGTGTCGAACGCCGTGACCACGCAGCCCTTCAGGAGCGGCAGGCCGAACATGAGCTTCAGCGCGATGATCGTCCCCAGGATCTCGGCCAGGTCCGTGGCCGCGATCGCGACCTCGGCCAGGAGCCAGAGGATCACGTTGATCCGCGGCGAGTACTCGGCCCGGCACGCCTGCGCCAGGTCGTGGCCCGTCACCACGCCCAGCCGCGCTGCCAGCGTCTGGAGCAGCACGGCCATCATGTTTGACATCAACAGGACCCAGAGCAGCGCATAGCCGAACCGGGCGCCGCCCTCGAGGTCGGTCGCCCAGTTGCCGGGGTCCATGTACCCGACGCTCACCAGGTACGCTGGCCCCAAAAACGCCAGGAGCTGCCGCCACCCTCGCTGCTTCCCTCGCGGCGACGGCACAGGCACCGTGCCATGCACCTCGTCCAGCGATCGCCGTTCCGGCGAAATCCCCTGCGCCATCGCCATGCTCGATCCGCCTCGTCCGTCTGTCGATTTCGTTCCCGCTGGCTCCCCCGCGCCGTCCGCTCCGCCGGAAACCCTGCAAAACCCAATCCCATGACTTATACCGTGGATTTGCGTTTCCTCCAAGTCCATTTTCCGCCTCATTGAAACCGGTTTTTCGGCAGCCCAAAAAGGCTTCCAGAGAAAACCCAGCAAATCGGTGTCCGAAATGCGACCTGACGGCGTAATAGTCCTAAGAATTGCGACAGAGACCTGCAACTCAGTTCATGATTTCGCACCAACGAGGAAGCAGCCATGAGACGCGTGATGGGTTCAGCCCTGGCGGTTCTGTTGATCATGGCGGTGGGCCAGGCGGCGTGGGCGCAGGTGCCGGCGCCCTCGGGATCCGGTTTTGGTGCGTTCGGCCCGGACTACACCCAGGCGCCCCCGTCGAATAGCTTGATCCTCGACCGATGGTGGATGGTGCAGGCGACGCCCGTGGTGGGCACGATGCCGTACTGGACCACGCCGCATGTCGATATCGCCCCCGAGCTGGTCGTCCAGGCTCCGCGGCCGGTGGTCCGGGGCCGCACGCACCAGTCGTTGTCGCGGTTGCGGGTCGCCACGCGCCGGGTCCCCCGCGGAACTGACCCCGCGGCCATCGCGCTGCCGACCGGTTCGCTCGTCTGGCCGCGCGGGCCGTTCGTGCCGCTCTATTCGCCGGCCAACCGGTATGCGACCTATGGATATGGCTATGGCGTCAGCCCGTACGGCACGATGAACTATGGCGCTGCCTACAAGGGGATGGCCTGGGGCAACTGAGCCTCGCGACTGCTGAGAATCCCCCGGACACGATCGCCGGGACCGGTCCGCGAATCCCCCTCGGGCGCCTCGGGCCGGTCCCTTTGCCATTTGAACAACTCGCCGGCTGGGCGCACCGGCCGCGGCGAGCGGTATAATAACGAGGGTCAATCGGTCGCTTGGGGTCGCACCTCGCCGGAAGGCGAAGGGAGAGAGGGATGAGGACTCGTTCAGCGCGGAATCGACTGGCCGGGGCGATCCTGGCCGTCGGGATCGGGATCGGGCTTGGCTCCGGTTTCGGCGCCCGGCCGGCGGCGGCCCAGGGCATGGCTGGAACGCCCTACATGAGCTCGTACCGGGTCAGCGACTACTTCGTCGGACCGGGGTGGTACGGCACCAGCTACGGGTTCGCCAGCTACGGCTTCCCGCAGACCTACTCTGTTTTCACGGCCTATCCGGGACCGTCGTACGGGAACAACTATCCGCCCTACGGCCTCATGCCCGGCCGGTACGGTGTTGGGCTCTGGCGGCCGGGCTACGTGACGCCGGGCTACGTCTACGGCGGATCCTATTATCCCTCCTCGGGTTTCTCGTACCGAACCTTCCCCGTGATGTACGGCGGGGCTGGACGGGCCATGGATCCCGCACCGCCGTTCGGCTACTACGCCCCGGCGCTTGGACCCGGCCCCGACCCGAGGCCAGCTCCGTTGCGCGGCTATTGAGCCAGCGGGCGGCCGCCCCCAGGACGCCCTGACAAAATGCGGACGGGCTCCGAGTCCTCGAGGTGCCTGTCCCCATCTTCCTGGGCTATCAGCCCCCGAGGATCCTCAGCAAGGACGATTTCACAATGGATTTCCCGCCCCTGGCCCGCTTGCGGCAGTCGATCCCACAACCCCGGGTTGAAGACGTCCCGGCAACGATCCGCGAGCGGATCCGATCCAGCCGTCTGCGGGAGCGGGTCCGCCCCGGCGGTACGATCGCCGTCGGGATCGGCAGCCGGGGGATCCACGGCATCGACGTGATCGCCCGGTCGATCGTCGATACCCTGCGCGAGATGGACTATCGCCCCTTCATCGTCGCCGCGATGGGCAGCCACGGCGGCGCCACCGCCGAGGGTCAGCGCGAGCTGCTGGCCGGCTACGGCGTGACAGCCGAGGAGA
>JAKAUH010000009.1 GCA_021818605.1 Planctomycetota bacterium | reverse complement strand
TGGCATGGAGGCTCCGTGATCGAGGAGCCTTCACGCTGATCGAACTGCTGGTCGTCATCGCGATCATCGCCGTGCTGATCGGGATGCTCCTGTCGGCCGTCCAGGCGGCGCGCGGAGCAGCCCGACGCGCACAGTCCGCCAACAATCTCAAGCAGATCGGGATCGCGATGCACAACTTCCACTACACGTGGAACTTCTTCCCGAACAACGGCGGCGGCCCCTGGCTGTCGATGCAGGACTATCAGGATAACTATCAGTCCACCATCAACGCGCCGACCGTTGTCACCAACGCCCCGACGTGGTCGTGGCCTTGGGGCTGGGGCGATCCTTCCAAGGCCGGCAGGCAGCAGTCGGGCTCGTATGCCTTCGCCCTGCTCCCCTACGTGGAGCAGAATGTCCTGTATAACGCGACGAACGGGACCGGGACGGCCGCGACCGTCAGCCCGGCGAGCTATAGCACCACGCTTTCAATCTACTATATCCCGGGCCGGCGCCCGCCGATCCCGACGAATGCCCCTGCAAACGACCCGATCTACCCGGGCTGGGGCTATAGTGGCGCCGGGCTGAATCCCTGGGCGCACACCGATTACTCGGCCAATGACCAGATCGCCCGGCCGAACTGGACGGAGCCTCCGACCTCGACCTATGGAAACGTCGTGGGCGCGCAGGGCATCACCGACGGGCTGTCGAACACGATCCTCGTCGGTGAGAAGGCGATGGATCCCGACGCCATCGATTCCGGGAGCTGGTTCTGGGACGAGCCGATCATCCTGGGCGGCGCGGGGGGCGCGGCGCGTTGCGGCGGGCGGCTCTACATGGACCAGCGCGGCCTGCGCGAGCTGGTCGCCGGCCCGTACGATCCCTACAACGACGGCGGCTCGTGCGGTGGTGGCAACTGGGGCTCGCCCGACCCCGGTGGCGTCCAGTTCCTCAAGGCGGACGGCTCCGTGTCCATGCTCAAGTACACAGTCAACTTTCAGGTCATGCGGAAATTGATCCAGCCGGCCGATGGTGGCGTGATCTCGTCGTCGGACTATTGATCGCCCAGACGGGAGGTTGCAGTGAAGATGCGTCGATCGATCTTGCTTTCCACGCTTTCCGGCCTGCTCGCCGTCGTCGGCTGTGGCGGGGGCGGGCCGGAGCTCGTCAATGTGCGGGGCAAGCTGCTCGACTCGGACGGAAAACCCGTGTTCCCCGGGAGCATCTGGTTCGTCGCCGAAGGCAAGGCCCCAGGTTTCGCGAGCGGCGCTCTCGACGCGAGCAGCCTGCTCCACGAGGACGGGTCGTTCCGACTCCGGACCTATCCCCACGGAGACGGAGCCATGGTCGGGAAATACAAGGTCACGCTCTCGCTGGGCGCCGGCAGTTCCCCGAAGCTGGCGAAATACGCCGGACCACGGACCACGACACTGATCGTCGATGTGCCGCGAGATGGGCTCGATGATCTGGTTCTCCGCCTCGATTCCAGCCAGACTGCGGCCTTCGCCAACGCGGCGCACGTCGCGCCGGCGGTCGCGGACGTTGACCCGAAACCAAGGAGGCGAACGCTTGAACCGGCCCCCGACTTCGGGGATGCTCGGGGAGACGTTCGAGAGCCGACATGTCGGAAGCGCTTTCATTGGATGGCCCGACGCCCATGCCAGCCCGCCCGGATCGGGACACCCCGGAACGCCTCGCGGTCTTCGCCCGGTTCCCCGAGCCCGGCCGCGTCAAGACCCGACTTATTCCCGCGCTCGGGCCTGAGGGCGCGGCTCGCCTGCACACCGAGATGGCCAGGCATACGCTCGGCCGTGTCGACGAACTGGAACGGATGCGCCCGGTGTCCGTCGAGGTCTGGTTCGCGGGCGGCGATGCCGTGCGGATGCGGACCGCCTTCGGCGAGCGTCGGTATCGGCCCCAGCCCGAGGGGGACCTCGGAGTGCGCATGGCGTCCGCTTTTGAGGCGATACTGTCGACGTCCCGCTCGGCCGCGATCATCGGCACCGACTGCCCGGCCCTCAACGCGACGATCCTGGCCGAGGCCCTCGACGCACTCGACGACCATGATCTCGTCCTCGGCCCCGCGACCGACGGCGGCTATTATCTCATCGGCCTGCGCCGACCGGTCCCCGAGCTGTTCGACCAAATGCCGTGGGGGACGTCGACAGTCCTCGACGAGACGATGGCGCGGGCCGATCGGCTGGGGCTGTCCGTCCATCGGCTCGCGGCGCTCGACGACGTCGACGAGCCGGGCGATCTGCCGGCCTGGGAGGCGGCCCGATCCGGCGGCGACCGGCCCGAGGTCTCGATCGTCATCCCGACGCTCGACGAGTCGGCGATGATCGGGGAAACGCTCCGGTCGGCGCTCCAGCCGGGTGTCGAGGTGATCGTCGCCGACGGCGGGAGCAGCGACGACACAAGGGAGATCGCCACGGCCGCCGGGGCCCGCGTGATCGACGCCCCGCCAGGTCGTGGGCCGCAGCTCAACGCCGGCGCGGCGGTCGCTCGGGGCACGATCCTGATCTTCCTCCACGCCGATACGCTCCTGCCCAACGATTACCTGGGCGCGGTCCGCCGGGAGTTGGCCACGCCGGGTGTCGCCCTCGGCGCCTTCCGGCTGAGGATCGACCGCCCAGGGGCCTTCCTGCGCCTCATCGAGGCCGGCGTCGGGTTCCGATCCGGTCGGCTCAGCCTCCCCTACGGCGACCAGGCGATGTTCCTTCGCGCCGAGTCGTTCCGTCGACTCGGAGGCTTCGCCGCAGTCCCGCTGATGGAGGACATCGATCTGGTCGCCCGCGCCCGGGCGATTGGCTCGATCCGAATTGTGCCGGAATCCGTGATCACATCCGGCCGACGATGGGAGGCCGCGGGCGCCTTGCGGATGACCAGTATCAACCTGGCCTGCATGATCGGCCATCGCCTGGGGATCGCCCCGGCCCGCCTGGCCGCCTGGCGCGATGGTCTCTCGCGGCGCTGCACCAGCCAACCGGCCCAGCCAGACCTCGTCGGCCAGGAGCATGCCTGAATCTCGTATAAACGTATTGTTAATTTATGTCTGATGGTCCTGCGACGCAAATGCCGGAGGCTGCCGTCCGGCGGAGTCCGTTGCGAGCCAGACGAGTAGGAGACGAGAGCCCATGGCGAGCTTGACCCTGGTGCGAGAGGGGAATCCGCTGGCCGACCCCGCGACCCAGCGGC
>JAKAUH010000511.1 GCA_021818605.1 Planctomycetota bacterium | reverse complement strand
GCACCGAATCCGATGCCAGGCGATCTGCCGCTATCCGGTCAGCGAGCCTGCGGCGTCGGCCGCGATTCCTCCGCCCGGCACGGCGGGGGCCGGATCGGGCGGGGATGCGATCGGGCGTTCGGTCAGCCGTCAGAGCCGGGCGGCGTCGCGGCGGGGTCGCCGGCCCGCGACGGTGGGATGATGCTAGGCAGCTCGAGCCGGCGGCTTCCCTCGCCGGTGAGGAGTTGGTGCTTCGCCTGCGTGGTCTGGCCCAGGCCGTGGATCTTGATGAACCCCAGCGCGGCCGAGGCGTCGTACTGGTCGCCTTCCTCGTAGGTCGCCAGCTCGTGGCGATAGAGGCTGTGCTCGCTCTTGCGGCCGACGACCTGCGCGTGCCCCTTGAACAGCTTGATCCGCGCCGTGCCGGAGACATACTGCTGGTTCGACACCGTGAACGCCATCAAATCCTGGTGGAGCTGGCTGAACCACAGGCCGTTGTAGATCAGATCCGCATACATCTGGCTGACCTGCGTCTTGAACCGCAGCGATTCCTTCGACAGCGTGAGGAACTCGATCTCGCGGTGCGCCTCGTGGAGCACGATGGCCGCCGGGGCCTCGTAGATCTCGCGCGACTTGATGCCGACCAGGCGGTTCTCGATGTGGTCGATCCGGCCCACGCCGTGGCGGCCGGCGATCGCGTTGAGCTCGTTGATCAGCTCGACGCCGTCGAGCTCGCGGCCGCCGAGCGCGACGGGCCGGCCGTGGTCGAAGGTGATCTCGACCTCCTCGGGCTGATCCGGGGCGGAGGCGGGATCCACCGTCCACTGGAACGTCTCGGGCGGCGGCTCGACCCAGGGGTCCTCGAGGATGCCGGCCTCGATCGAGCGGCCCCAGAGGTTCTGGTCGGTGCTGAAGATCGATTTCTTCGTGGCCTCGACCTCGATGCCGTGCTTCGCGGCGAACTCGAGCTCCTGAGTCCGCGTCCACTTCCACTCGCGCACCGGGGCGATGATCTTCAGGTCGGGGGCGAGCGTCTGGAACGTCACGTCGAAGCGGACCTGGTCGTTCCCCTTGCCGGTGCAACCGTGGGCCACGGCGGTCGCGCCATGCTCGCGCGCGACCCGCACCATGAGCTGCGCGATCAGTGGACGGCCCAGCGCCGTGGCGAGCGGGTACTTGCCTTCATAAAGCGCTCCGGCGGCGAGCGACGGAAAGGCGAAGTAATCGACGAACAGGTTGCGCGCGTCCTCGGCGACGGCGTCGATCGCCCCGGTGCGCAGCGCCTTGTTGCGGATCGCCTCGATGTCCTGACCCTGCCCCAGGTCGCAGGTGTAGGCGACGACGTCCATGTTGTAGGTTTCGTTGATCCACTGGACGGCGACGGAGGTATCCAGCCCGCCACTGTACGCCAGGACCACCTTCTCGCGCTGCCCGCCCGATGCACTCGCCACGGATGACTCGCTTTCCCGCTGTTTCGGTTGTTCGAACAATTGGGTAATGATGATTCAATGCAGGGTGGGCATTGCCCACCATCTCGAGGCCTCGCCTGGTGGGCGATACCCACGCGACGACGACCTGTTGAGGCGCCATCCTACAGAGCAAACGCCTGCCGAAGGCATTCGAGGCCCTCACGGCCGCGGGCGACGTCGGTGCCGACGTTGATCCGGACCTCGCTGGTGTTGATCAGGTTGACATTGATCCCGCGCTCGGCCAGGGCGGCGAACATGCGGGTGGCGACGCCGGTATGCGTGCGCATGCCGACGCCGATCACCGAGAGCTTCGCCAGCGCCGGCTCGAGGGCGACATCGCGCGCCCCGGCGGCCTCGGCGGCACGGGCCGCGCGCTCAGCCGACTGGCGCGGGACGGTGAACGACAGGATCGAGTCGCCCGCGATCCCGATGTTCTGCACGATCATGTCGACGAACACGCCGGCATCGGCGATCGCGCGAAAAACCTTCGCCGCGTAGCCGGGGCGGTCGGGGATGTGGAACAGCGAGATCCGCGCCTGCGACTCGTCGAGGTCGACTCCACCGATCACGAGGTCCTCCATGCCGAGCGCGCGGGCCTCGGTGCCCGGTCCACCATCGCCGTCGGCCAGTGGGACGAGGCTCATGACCGAGCCGGGCCGCGACGGCGCGAAAACCCCCTGGTCGAGCGTCTGGCGGTCGAGCTGGAACGCCTGGTGCACGGCCCGCAGCGCGGGGACGGCCGAGGCGCGATCGACCAGCACGCTGATCTTGATCTCGCTCGTGGTGATCATCTGGATGTTGATGCCGGCGGCGGCCAGAGCCTCGAACATCGCCGTGGCGACGCCGGTATGCGTGCGCATGCCCAGGCCGACCACCGAGACCTTGGCGACGTCGGCGTCGTGGGTCACGCCCGTGGCGCCGCACTCGCGGGCGGCGGCCTCCGCGGCGCGGAGGGTCTCGGGCAGATCCCCCTTGGCCACGGTGAAGCTCACCTCGGCCACTCCACCGGTCGAGACGTTCTGCACGATCATGTCGACGACGAGCTTGGCGGCGCCGATGGTGCGGAAGATGCCATGGACCACGCCGGGCCGATCCGGCACGCCCAGGATCGTGATCCGCGCCTCGTCCCGGGCGAGCGCCGCGCCGCTGACGGCGACTCCCAGCCGCTTCGCGTCGCTCTCGCCGACGATCCAGGTACCGGGCGCGTCGGAGAACGAACTGCGGACGTGGATCGGCACGCCATATTTCTTGGCGAACTCGATCGAGCGCGAGTGCATCACGCCGGCGCCCAGGCTGGCCAGCTCGAGCATCTCGTCGTAGCTGATCCGGTCGATCTTCCGCGCCTCGGGGACGACCCGCGGGTCGGTGGTGTAAACGCCGTCGACATCCGTGTAGATCTCGCACCCGTCGGCGCCCAGGACGGCCGCGAGCGCCACCGCGGTTGTGTCCGAACCGCCCCGGCCCAGCGTTGTAATGTTGTAATGCTCGTCGACTCCCTGAAATCCGGCGACGATCACGATCTTGCCGTCGTTCAGGGCCTGGACCATCCGCTCGGTCGATATGTTGCGGATTCGCGCCTTGGTGTGGAAGCTGTCGGTGACGAGTCCGATCTGGGCGCCGGTGAAGCTGATCGCGGGCACGCCCAGGCTCTCGATGGCCATTGCCATCAGGGCGACGCTGACCTGCTCGCCCGTCGAGAGGAGCATGTCCATCTCGCGCGCCGGCGGCGTC
>JAKAUH010000760.1 GCA_021818605.1 Planctomycetota bacterium | reverse complement strand
GTTGCTCTCCACCCCGCCTCGCGGCGACGCAGTTACCTTCGGTTACGAGATGCCAGAACATCCCGACAGGGACTTCCACCCTGCTGATTCGATGCAATTACAGGCGCACTAGGTCAGGCTCTCAGCCTGACCCGGCCGACCGGGCGGTCCGACCCGGGTCGGCCCGCGTCAGCCTGAGAGGCTGACCTACCTCGGGCCGAACGGACGGAGCCGACTCCGACGACCTGACCTGACCTGACATCGATCGCTGGACGCCGTACGACTTTCATTCCGGCGCGGCCAGGAGCCTGGCGCCGGAACAGGTGTCACATTTTTCGCCGCGACTTTTCCTCCGCGGTCTCCGCTGGGTCCTTGCGGCGGAAGAGCAGCCAGTCGCGCGGGCCCTTGCGGGCGAAGCGAACGAGCGAGTACGCGCCGATGAGGCGCCGGCCGTGCAGGACGAAGTCGATGATTTCGTCGGTCCAGCGGAGCGGTTCATAGGTCCCCTCATCCCAGATCTCGACCGTGCCGGCGCCGTACTGGCCCTCGGGAATCGTGCCCTCGAACGAGCCCCAGGAAATCGGGTGGTCGGGCACCTGCACGGCCAGCCGGCGCACGCCCGGGGACTCGGGCACGCCCTTCGGCACGGCCCAGCTCCGGTAGACGCCGTTCCGCTCGAGGCGGAAGTCGTAGTGCAGTGTCCGGGCGTGGTGTTTCTGGACGACGAAGCGGGCGTGGGCAGGGACGGCCATGGCGGTCTCCACAAAAAAGACCGACGGAGATCCGAGCGACATCCGTCATGATATGACACCGGTATGAAAGTCGGTCAGGCTTTCCCGCCTGACGGGGCTCGGGCATGCCAGGCTGAAAAGCCTGACCGACCTGGGATTCGCCCGGCGAGAAGAACGAGCGCCGCTGTCGGATTCGCCTCAAGTCCGGCGCGGGGGATGCCGATTCAGACCAGAAGAGCGGGATTCTCTTGAGGGGCATCGATCAGGGTGAGGCGGGCTGGTCGGGGTTGACAGCCTCGGCGGTTCGATTAGATTCGCCCGCGGAGCAGGTCCGTTCCGTTCCCGATCGCCGCCCGGCCCTGGGTTTCCCGTCTCGACGAGACGAGCGAGCGCCGCCATGGGAACGCAGCATCTACCCGTTTTGCTCGACGAGGTCACGACCTGGCTGGCCCCTCGCGAGGGCTCGATCCTCGTCGATGGGACGGCTGGGGGCGGAGGCCATGCGGCGGCCCTGTCGGCCTGGGTGGGCGCGAGCGGCCGGGTGATCGCCCTGGACCGCGACCCGGCGATGCTCGAGCTGGCGCGGCAGGCGACGGCCGGGCTGCCGGTGACGCTGGTGCACGCGTCGTATGCCGAGCTCGATCGGGTGCTGGAGGAATCGGGGATTGATCGCATACAGGGGGTGCTCTTGGACCTCGGCCTGTCGTCGGATCAGCTCGCCTGGGAGGGCCGCGGGTTCAGCTTCGCGGCGGACGGACCGCTCGACATGCGGTTCGACCCCGATGCGGGCGGACCGAGCGCGGCCGACCTGGTCAATCGCCTGCCCGCGGAGGAGTTGGCGGATCTGTTCTATCAGCTCGGGGAGGAGCGCCATAGCCGCCGGATCGCCCGGCGGATCGTCGAGGTCCGACGTGGCGAGCCGTTCCGCACGACTGGTCAGCTCGCCGACCTGGTACGGCGCAGCCAACCGCGAGCAAAGCCGAGGGGCCGCTCGATCGACCCGGCCACCCGGGTCTTCCAAGCGCTCCGGATCGCCGTGAACGACGAGCTCGGCCAGCTCGACGCCGTGCTCGGCAAGCTCCCCGACGTCCTCGCTCCCGGCGGCCGCGCCGCCATCATCAGCTTCCACTCGCTGGAAGATCGTCGCGTCAAATGGGCGTTCAAGTCGGATCCCCGATGGCACGTCCTGACCCGGAAACCCGTGACCGCGACGGCCGGGGAATTGGCCGTCAACCCCCGAGCGCGTAGCGCCAAACTGAGGGTGGCCGAGCGATGTCCCAACTGATCACCAACCCGTATGCCGGTCCCGGTCCCGAACCGAACCAGCCCGAGCACGACGTTGTCGGTCCTGGTGCCGACCCGGGTCCCGAGACATTCGCGCAGCCCCCGATCGTCGTCCGCTACGACGCGGCCGTCGAGCCCACCGATGCGCCGGTTGAGCCCGCCGCCGATCCCGATCAGGACAACGGCGAGCCAGTCGCCGGATCGCCCCGCGAGGGCGGGCCGGCCCGCGCCCGCGCGGCGATGGCCGCCGTGCCGCACGCCCTGATCGCCTCGTTGAGAACGACGCTCCGGACAGCCTATCGCTATCCGCGATGGGCCGCGGTGGTGGTGCTGTCGGTCTCGGTCCTGGCCGCCATCGCGCTGACGCGCCCCGGCCGGGCGACGCCCCGCGCCGAGATCCCGTCGCAGCAGGCGTCGAATGGCGACGACAGCTCGGACGCGCACCGGGACGACAAGCCCGGCGGGAAGGACTCGACCGAAGTTGCCCAGAACGGCGACTCCGGGGACGGAGCCGGGAAGCCGGCGACCGGCCCGGATCACAAGGAAGATCACCCCGAGACTCCGCCTGCAACCGCCTCGGCCGGCGGCCACGGCAAGGGCCAGCCGAAGGCAGCCGCCGAGGGAAGCACCAGCGCGACGGAGGCCGCGCCCGTCGTCCAGACCGGCCCGTCTGGAACCGAAATCCACGAGCCGAACAGGGACATCGCGGGGGCCCTGCCGTCGGGAAGCGGCGGGCCAAACAGGGGCGTCGCGGCGCCGCCGCCGCTGCTGACCGCCCAGGCCGGCAATGCCGCGCCCGGGAGTCCGGCGTCCGAGCCGGCAACGGTGCCCGGTCCGCCCGCCTTGCCCCCTTCGGAACCGCGGAACGACACCGCGGCCCCGACGTCGCCGCCGCCTGCGCTGACGTCCGTCGGCGAGCCGCCGCCCCTCGCAGATCAGAAGCCCGGCCAGGAAGCGCCAGCCGGTTCGTCGACCACCCCGGATCCGGCCGCGACCGATCTGCTGCCGCCGCTTCCAGGCGCCAGCGGCGCGGTGACGCTCACCGGCGCGACCAACAAGCCCGAAGAAAAGAAGCCCGAGCCGAACACCGAGGCCCTCGCGAAGAAGACCACCGAACCGGCCGGCGGATCGGGGCAATTCTCGATGTTTCGTCCGGTCGACGGGACCAGGCCGAAGCCAGAGGCATC
>JAKAUH010000977.1 GCA_021818605.1 Planctomycetota bacterium | reverse complement strand
CGTCCTTTCTTCTCGCGTCACGGCCATCGGACCGCTTTCAGCGTCGTGCCGATCCCCGGGACCTGGAGTTTTTCAGGATCGTCGCCGTTCCTGAGCTGGTTCTGAGCCTGGCGATAGCGCGCGGCCTTGGCGTGCCGCTCGGACGGGTCGAACCGGACCGTCGCCCCGGCGTCGTAATACCAGATGGCGTCGCCGCAGACCTCGGCCCATCGGGCGGGATCCATCTGGTAATGGACGGCGACCTCGGCGGGAGTGAGATCGGGAGGCGCGGCACCTTCGGGCCAGTTGAAGGCATGCCGGGCGTGCAGGGCGCGGAGGATCGCACGCGACAGCATTGTGTAACCGATGAGCGACGGATGCACCGCGTCGTTGAAGAAATTGTCACCGGCGACGCCCCGCGGGCTCTCCCGACGGAGGATCGCCGGGCTGTCGATCAGGATCGCATCCCGATGACGGGCCGCGACTTCTCGGTAAACGTCCTGAAATTCGGACAGGCAGCGCACGGGGAGACCGTCGTGGTCGCGGGCTGCGATGTAATGACGATTGGCTTCCTCGGGATGGCCGGCCCTTTCTTCCAGCCGCGCCAGCCGATAATGCGTCTCGGCGAATCCCGGCTGACGCTCGACCAGTTGCTGATAGGCGGCCCGCGCCGCGACGGGGTCTTTCCGCTCCAGAAGGCGCGCGGCCTCGACCTCCCGGGCGAAGACCTCGCGCGCAGCGCGCGGCGTCTCGGCCGGCAGGAACGACCGGCTTGGCTCGAAATCGGCATCGTTCTCTGGCGGGATCACCAGCACGACCTTCGCGCCGAGCTGTTCGCAATAGGTCGTGATCGCCTCGAGCCGATCGCGGAAATCGCGGAGCCGCTCGGCGTACTCGGCGGCGTAGTAGACCGGCACATCCACCAGACCTCGCGATGCCTTCCGCTCCGGCGGCCGTGCCAGCAGATGCCGGTTCAGAGTCTGGTCGATCAGCCGGCAGACCGATGAGCCCGATTCCACCTCATCGACCACCGGCGCCGCAAGCGATGGCGGCGGGATCGTGTCATGGTAATAGACCGTGTCGCGCGCCCAGGGATACCGCATCGCGAACTCGTTGTGGCCGGAGTACAGGATCACCAGGTCCGGCCGTCGTTGGAGGTTCTCGAGGCTCTTGTGAACCTGTTCCAGCGAGATCCCCGGCTGGGCCAGGCATTCGAGGGTGAATCTCCGATCGGGGATCGCCTCGCCGAGCTTCCACGCCACGATTGCACCTGGCGAGAACCATCGATCATAGGGATCCCCGTGGGCACTCGACGCACCCAGCACCACGACCTTGACCGTCCGATCCCCGCTCGCAGTCTCAAACCGATCAGGCAACACGGGCTCCCGTCTGGTCACGACGGGTCCTTCAACCGGCCGCCTCGGAATCCGCGTCCATGCCAGTCGAGCTGCTGCGCATCCCTCGGCCAGCCCGATGCTCAGCCCAAGCGCCAGCGATCCGGCCAGCGCCCGCATCAGCACGGCGCGCAGCCGCCGGGATCGACGGCCGAGCACCAGCCCCAGCGCCGCCACCACGATCACGATCGGGACCACCAGAGTGGACGCGACATAAACCGATCGGAATGTTTGAAGGGACCCGATCAGCATCCGCGTCTGCACAGCCGACGGAATGAGGGCTCCCAGCAACGGCGGTCCCAGCACCAACGCGACCAGTCCCAGGGTCCCGAGCACGGCAACCCACAATATCCGGCCGATCCTCGGCCCGTCCCGCTCCAGCCGCGAACGAATGCCCATGGCAACACCCCGCCCCGACCCAGGCAACCCGTCGGTTTTCAGGAAGGCCACAGCCCCGCTCGAATAGGGGGTCGGCCTTTCGAGGACGGGTTGGAGCGTCAAACGGTTGACGGCTCACCGGCGACAAAAGTCGGCCGACCGGACCGGATTGGATCGGATCGGCCGGGATCGGCGGACAGAGCCAACTCCTACCGAACGAAGGCCCGGATCGATCCGAACCCGTCGGGAACGCGGTGCCCAGTAATCTGTACGACTCACTTCGAGAACCTTGTACGCCGTGCAAGATCGTCAAGCTGGGCCAGGGTCCCGATCAGCAAGCGGTCACCTGACGTCCCGATCTCCACTGACCACTGACCACTGACCACTGACCACTGCGGCCGAGGGCCGCGCAATCCCTCGTCGCCCGAGACCTCGACGATTTCGTGCCCCCCGATCCTCACGACACAGGGGCGCAGACCACACTACCAGGATCTCAGTCCACACTACCAGTCTTCCAGTGGATGTGAAAGAATCCTGGGAGTCTGTCCCGGAAAGACCTTTTGCGGGATTCGTCGGACGGCGTCCAGCGATCGGTGTCCGGTCGGCAGCGCGCGAAGGTCAGCGTCGGCGGAATCCCAGACGGGAGCCGCGCGGGGCTCCCCGCGTGTCCTTCCTCATCGGCGTGGCCCAGCACGATATGACCCGGCCGATCCGCTCGTCGTGGGTCGGCGCTTCGCCTGACCGAGTACGGCGGCCGCGGCCTTCGGGACAGACGCTCAATGCTCGGCGCCCGGCTGGGGCCACCACCAGGGTTCGGCGACACCTGCGCCGGCTTCCCGGTTCCGAGTCACTTGCCGTGGATGACGCGAAGGATGCGGCCGTCCTTCTTCAAGATCATGGCGAGGGCGACGCCACCTTTACGCCTACGCCCTTCCGGTAGCGAACCCTCGACGGTCCAGACACCATCGGCCAGGGTCGCCCGGTACGGCTTCTCCCCGGCAATTTTCTCCGCGCCGTAGATGGGCTCCCAGATCGTGACGGCGATCTTGATGGCAACCTCCCGGGTTGGGACGAACCCGTCGTCCGGGACATCGCCGTCCTTCGTCTCCTGGCCTCGGCCGAAGCAGGCAACCACCAGGATGAACAGCATGAACGAGATCGCCTTCATCATCACACCTCCCTATGCCTGAGGGTTCGAGAGCCCCAGGCCCAGATTCATCGGCGGGATTGTCTCAAACCGGCCGATGGGGCCGTGGACCGGGTTGACAGATCGGTGGAAGAAGGGCCCCCCTCCGTGGTGGAATGACAGTTGGTCCACACTTGCCACCAACACGGAGGGATGACCCATGCTCAAGCTAACCGTTCGCACCTGAATCCTCAACGCCGCCGCCGTCTTCTCGGGTCGGCACGGCGCCGTCTCCCGCCAGGCCGAGCAATCCGGC
>JAKAUH010000872.1:1052-3207 GCA_021818605.1 Planctomycetota bacterium | reverse complement strand
GAGGACCACACCGAGGTCCACCGCGTCGTCCTGCCGTATCGGGCCTGGGAGCTGCTGGACGTCGTGGGCAAGGAGCAGGCACACACGATGCTCCGCCAGTCGGTGCGTTACTGCGTGAAAAGCGAGCGAGCGGGGAATCACCCCGCGCGGACCGACGAGCCCGCGGCCCTGCTGCCGCGGCTGTTTGACCAGCATCACCTGCCGCGCACGTCCCCCGGCACGAAGCGGCCTGGCGACGCGTGGGTGGCGTCGATGTGCAAAACCGTCTTCGAGTCGAGCCCGCACGCGGCGACCGACGCCGTCGCCGCGGCCCTGGCCGAGGGGATCGACCCGCGCGACGTCGGCGAGGCGATCGCCCTGGCGGCGAATCAACTGGTCCTTCGCGACGCCGGCCGCCCCGAGCGCTGGGCCTCGCCGGGCAAGCCGCCGGGGAGCGTCCACGGCGACTCGATCGGCGTCCATGCGAGCGACGCGGTCAACGCCTGGCGGAACATGGCCCGCGTGGTCAACCCGCGCAACGCCGCCGCCTGCCTGATCCTCGCCGGTTACGAGGCCGCCCGCGACCGCGAGGCCCGCGCCGCCGATTTCCTCAGGTGGACGCCGCGTCCACTCGCCGAGTTCCTCGACGCCGTCAAGGTGGCCGATGCAAAGGCCCTGCTGGCCGAGGCCGAAAATGCGATTCGGGCGAACCAGCAGGAGATCGCCTCGGCGGTCGTGCACCGCTACGGATCGCTCGGCCACGACCCCGCGCCGGTGTTCTCGCTCCTGCTCAAATACGCCGTGAGCGAGGACGGCGCGCTGCACGGCGAGAAGTATTACAACACGGTCCGCGAGGAGTTCGGCTCGACGCGTCCGGCCTTCCGCTGGCGGCAGCTCATCGCGCTGGCCCGGGTGACTGCCAGCGAATGCGGCCGCCCGGCACCGGGCGTCGCCCAGGCCAGGGAGCTGCTGGGGGTCTAAATCGCCGGCCCGTTGTCGCGGGTAACACGCCCGAACAAAATGAGGACTGGCTCCGAGTCTTCGAGATGCCTGTCCCCGTTTGTTCGGGCCCCATTTGTTCGCGCGCGTCACCTTTGGATCAGGGACAACGGAGGAAAGTGAGGACTGGCTCCCGGCCCGCCCGGACCACGAAAGCCGCCTCCGAATCGATCAGGGCCGGGTCCCTGTCCCCTTTTTCCGCGGGCAAGTCATCGGCTGAGTGGTAAAGCCGCCGCCTTCAGGCGGCGGTCGTTTACCGCAAGTCGCTCCAGGACAGGCACCATCTATCCCCTCGGCCGGCCAGCCTCGCCGGACGCGCTGGACTGTTCTCGAAAGGTGAAGGAATCAAAGAACTCGTCGGCCGCCTTGCTGGCGACACCCGTCTCGCTGCCAGTGACCGAGAGCTCGTAGAGCCGCCTTCCGATGACGGCTGTCCGGACGCGGATGATCCTGGAATGCAGATCAGGCGCGTCGATGTGATACTCCTGCGCCGGGCGATTGGCGAGCTTGACATCGCGCAGGTCGCGAGGCTCGCCCCTGTGCTCACGGCCCGTCGCGGCCCGCGCCGCATCCAGCACACGCTCGGGTCCTTCGTTCCGCAGCGCGGGGGGAACCGGCTGAATTCGGAGCATGTACAGGATGCCGTCGGCCGTGCAGGTCCAGACGTTGCGCACCCTGGCTCCGAGGATGCCGGGTCCCCGTTTTCCCACGGCCTCGACGGGGATGTTGACTCGCCAGTGGCCGTCGTTGTTCTTGCCGCCGATGAAATGCCAGCCAGGCCACCCGATCGGCGTCCGGCCGTTCATGACGAGCTCCTCGTTGCGCTTCCGATTCTTCTTCATCTCCTCGAGGGGGACGTAGGGGAATTCGCTCCACTCCGTCAGACGATCCCCCAGCGCCTCGTACTGGACCTGGGCCTCGCGATAACGGGCCGCACGAAAGCAGAGCGTGGCGAACTTGCTCCGGGCGACATCGTCATTCGGATGATGCTTCAGGTATTCATCGTAGACCGGCTGAATATCCGCCCAGACCTCGGGCAAATACAGGTACTTTCCCTGATCCGGGCCGAGGTTGCTGGCGATGCGCATGTGGGCATCCGCGACCAGGAGGGTGATACCGGTTCGCCAGTTCTTCGTGTCGCGGCAGGCGCGACCGAACGCGAGCATTTCCTCGGCCG
>JAKAUH010000872.1:0-1042 GCA_021818605.1 Planctomycetota bacterium | reverse complement strand
ATCCAGCCAGTCGAGCTTTGTCCAGCAGGCGGCTCGATCGTCGCCATTGGCTTTCATGGCCCGATCGAACCAGAGTTCCATCGTGGCCCGGTCGCCGCCGATCGACTTGTCAATCTCCATGAGGTATCGGGCCGCCGCACCATTGCCCGGCCGGAGCTGCCAGGCCTGCTCAAATGCCGTCCGCGCGACAGCGAGACGCTTCTCCATCGCGTCGAAGCCCCCCGCGGGGACCGCTGGGGCGAACGCGGTGGTGCGGGCTTCCCAACCGTAGTTGAACCAGAACGCGCCGCGAAACAGCAGGCGAAGGACCTTCGCGTCGGCAACCTCGGGCACGCCGGCGTCGACCCGTTCGTAGGCAGCCTCGGCCGAGAGGCCGAGTGTGCGATAGCACCTGGTCAGCCCGAGCAGCGTATCCAGCCAGTGCTCCTCCCAGAACTCGTTGTGCTCGTCCTGGGCCACGCTGTCCTTCAGCATGGCGAGCGCGGCGTCGAGATCACGCTCGGCCTCTTTCCGATCCCCGCCGCCACGGTCCCCGGCCGAGAGTGCCGGATCGCCGCTGACCAGAAGGGCGAAGCCGCGACGGAGGGCGGGATAACGGCTGGGAGCCATCGCCCTGGCCGACTCCCTGGCGCGACGAACGGCCTCCGGCATCCCCGGATGGTTCGGCCCGACCGACGATCGACTATAAAGATAGAGCAGCATCGGATCGTCGCAACCGGCCTGGACGGCGGCGCTGGCCGAAGCGTAAATGTCGCTCAGCGTGACCTCGGGATCAACCTCACCGCTAAACATGCGCGCGGCGAGTTCCATCGTCTTGCGGGCCGGCCGGTCCCACCGGGCGTTTCGCTTGCCGACCTTGTCGTACGCACCCTGGAGCGTCCGGCGGTTCCATTCCAGGCGATTGTGGCGGCGTTTTTCGATCGCCGCGGCATCCTGAGGAATCGGCGCACTGGCCCCAAGCGCGGTGGTCGCCGCCGCCACGGCGGCGGCGCGACGGAAGTTTGCCTGTCGCACAAGGAAGTGAGCCGTGCCGACCATCGCG
>JAKAUH010000539.1 GCA_021818605.1 Planctomycetota bacterium | reverse complement strand
GACGGGCTCGTCGGCGCGGATCTGCGTCGCCGGCGTAACAAGTGGTAGGCCTGCCAAGACCTTTGACCAGGTCCGCCTCGCTACTCGCTCATCGGCCTCGGGCATGACCTTTGGCTCGGCGCCCGCCCGGGATCTTGCCGGATGCACCACTAAAACCGCCATGCCAGCGATTCACTTGCAATAGGAGATGTTGTTGGCACAGTTATTGCCACTCGCTTTAATTGGAGGACCGCAATTGAACTTCGCTCCACAATTCAGGGAACCAGGAGTACATGACTGCCACCTCGCACCCTGCATGCAGGCCCCGACCGAGAACCCAACCGGCGGATTTGGGAACTGACAACCTGTGTTCCCAGGGCTTGGATTGCCAAAACAAGAGTAGCACCCCGTTGCGCCCGGCACCACGTCGCAGTAAACACCCGTGTGGGTCTGGGCTCCGGCGTCGCGCGGCGACAGGCACGCCCACAAGCCAGTCAAGGCAATCGCCAACACCGTCGAGAGCGTGACGGACAGAAGTTTTGACCTCGCGTTCATTTCTACCCCCTGTGCGAGTAATCTTGATCGAACCCACCCGACCCCCAACAAGCCCCGCGATACGCGACGGCATCACGAGATTCTTCGGGCGCATGCGTCCAAAATTGATACTTCGGCTCCGATCACCAGGAGACGACCTCCCCGCCCGCGCGAGTGCCAATCGCCCTCCAGACCCGCAGGGATATCGTCGAGACGAACCAGTGCACCGAGCCGTCGGCCATCGCGGCGTTGACCCCGACGGGATGATAGCTACGCGCGGCAAAGAGTCCCTGGCCGTTCATCTGGACGTTCCCACAATCGGGGATCGGGGTGTTCGGCGTCGCGGACGTGAAGAAGGTCGAGTATCTCGCCCCGCTCAGCAGCCAGCAGCGGCCGGAGTCGAGGTGGGCATCGTTTGACTGAGCCGGATCCAGCGCCGAACAGCGTGCCAACCAGTCATCAGGCGAGATCCCAGGGTGACCTGGCAGCAGGCCCACGTCGATCCAGTCGCGCATCGGAGAATAGGGCCCCGAGCCGCTCCCCACCGACTTCTCCGAATAGGCGATTGTGTTGGACAGACCGTCCGTGAAGGCCGATAGCGGCAAGATCTCACCGACATGGGCAAACGCGCCGGACTCGACCTCCTGAAGCGCCGGCGTTCGATACCGAAGAGTCAGCGCTTGAAACTCATCCAGGCCGACGTTACCGCGATAGCTCTGGCAACCGTAGGGCTCGGCGTCCGTCAGCGGATCGGACGGACAGAGGAAAACCTCGAGCATCCGCGTCCCCGCCGTCAGGTTCTCCGGGGGAAACGAGCCGACCCGAGTCATCGCGACGCCGAAATTGATCGAATTATACAAAGGGGACTGATCGGCGTATCCCAGTAACTGGCAATGCAGGGAACCCAGACAGGCCCGGAATGGGCTGCCGGCATTCACCACGCGGAAGGTCGCCTCCGCGGGAAATCCCCGGTTGGCTTCGGCGAAGTTCTGTGTGGCCAGGACAAGCTGCCGGAGGTGATTGGCGCAAGAGGCTCGCCGCGACGCTTCCCGGGCCGCCTGGACCGCCGGCAACAGCAGGCCGGCCAGGATCGCCACGATCCCGATGACGACGAGCACTTCCACCAGCGTGAAGCCGGACCGCTCCAGTATCGTCTCCCGACGCGTCATTTCAGTTCCCCCCGGCTGCGGACCAGAACAGGGACCTTCAGCGACTCGGAATCGGGCAAACCATCAGCATGAATGAAGATAGAAAAGGTTCCATCGGCCACGGGCCTGCCACTCCTCCATCGTACCAGATAGGAGTGTGCTCCGTCCGGCGCAGGCGACCCTACCTGTTCGACGACCAGCGGGCTGCTGTCCCCGCCGTCGGCCTCGACATGCAACGCCTTCGAGCCCTGGGCCGCGCTGACCCTGAATCGGGCGCTCGCACCTTCGTCAGCGGGACCGCCGATCTCAAGAAGCAGCCGGGACGGGAAGGCGCGGATAAGCTGGCGGGGTTTCCCGCTCACGTTGAGCCGGAAGGTTCGTCCGGCAATCCAGGGATCCGCGAGCGAGACCTGGCCCGCGAACGATTCGGGCGGTATCGGGCCGTCTGGCTTCACCGGATAATGGTAGGTACGTCCCACCAGCGATGGTTCGGACCGGCTTCGCTTCTCGGTCACGCTGGGTGGGTCGACGCGCAGGAACGGCAGATCGCTCAAAATCGGCAGTGACGCGGGATCCGAGTCCCATTTCTCGATCGTCTCGACGATGACCTCGCGCTCGTCGTCGGCGGAGACGCCATTTGGATAGTAAAGCTCTCCTGTCATCCGGCTGATGTAAGGAGCACTTCGATGGCCTTCAACGAACAGCGGGATTGTGAGCTTCGGGTCGGACGGAGAATCCAGCTCGAGGGTCACCGATGTCTCCCTCACCCCTACTTCGACAGGGTCCACATCGACGGTGACGACAGTCTTGCCGTGGGCCGGGATGACCATCGACTCGGCCCTGGCGGACGTGCAACCGCAACTGGTTTTCAGTTCAACGATGCGGACGGGTTGTCCGCCATCATTGAACGCCAGGAAGGTCGGGTGAGCCACCAATGCCTCGCCCGGCCTGGGGCATTTCCAGCGCAATGACTGTGGTTCGAGCCGCAAGCTGCGGGGACCGACGCTCGCCGATCGCCGACGGTTGATGCTCGACAGGATCGAGCCGGCCATTAGCGCGATACCAGAACCGACGAGCAGAACGACGAGGCAATTCCTTACTGCGCCGGGTCGGCGAGCCATGGGGCAGTCCTCAATTGAGGTCCGACACGCTGGGCCGCGAACCGATGGTCACGGTCCGGTTCTGATCGCTGTTGTGGGTCACCGAATTCAATCGGAACGATCTTATGGCGTGATAATACGCCCCCCCCCCCAACGTGTCAATTCAGATTCTCCGCGAATCTTGATTTCGATTGGAATCCTGATTTCTCGACGACATAGGTTCCAAAACTCGGTCGTCGCTCGAGAGGAGTTGAGGGCGGTCGGCGACAGATCGGGCACGCGGATTCACGACATTCCCGTCATCTGTGACGCGTGCCGTTCGGGAGGTCGCGCGCGGCGAAGCGCTTCGCGCCGAGCGGGTCGAGCTCGTCGAGGCGGCGTCGGGCGAGCTGGGCGATCCGGTCTATGGGCGTCCGGCCGTCGCCCCGTGCCATGGCGAGCACTCGTC
>JAKAUH010000351.1 GCA_021818605.1 Planctomycetota bacterium | reverse complement strand
GACCACCCGGCCCCATGTGACTGCCCGCGCCGGCCGCTCGGGCTCATTCGCCGGGGTTTCTGACCTCTGCCCTGCAAGACCCGAACCATGAATGTCACGAAAATCATCGACTCCTTCGGGTATGTGATCTACGGCGCCCTGGCCCTTCTGGCGGTCTGGGGCGCCTACAACGGCATCCTGCTCTACCGTAGCCTTGCCAAAAAAACAATGAAGGACCCCGACGAGCTGGTCGGCCAGGTCCGCGAGCTCTGCAAGGCCCGCCAGTACGACAAGGCGATCAACCTCTGCCAGACGCCCAACTTCTGGCACACCGCGCTGGCGCAACTCATCGCCGTCGCCCTGAAGAATCGCGACCGCGGCCTGTCGAAGATCCGGCAGATCGTGGTGACCGAGTTCCACAGCGAGGTGGTCGCCGGCATGGAGAATCGCCTGGGCTCGGTCTCGACGATCGTCCGCATGGGTCCGCTGCTCGGGCTGCTCGGCACCGTCGCCAGTATGATCGGCGCCTTCGGCCGCATCGGCGGTTCGGAGCAGGTCAATCCCCGGGCCCTGGCTCAGGACATCAGCCTCGCGCTGTGGGCCACCGGAGCCGGCCTCTTGATCGCCAACCCGATGATGCTTATCGGCAACGACGTTCACGCCAAGCTCCGCCGGCTCCGCGACCGGACCGAGCGGCAGCTTCAGGAAGTCCTGGACGTGATCGAGAGCTGAATCGGAATCGACTCGAGTTCGAGTGAACCGGAGGCATAGCCGCGCCATGCTCCTACGCCGCGACATGGATCACGATCGCGATGAACACATCGACATGACGCCCATGGTCGACGTGGTCTTCCAGCTCATGACGTTCATGCTCTTCACCGTGCAGATGAGCGGCGGAGAGAAGGTCGACGTCCCGCGTGCCCGGCATGGCGTGGGCATCGAGGAGTCGAGTGCCACCTTTTTAACCCTCATCCCATCGGCCACGCCGGGGGGCGAGGTCCGGGTGCTGCTCGGCCACGGTGAGGGCCCCGAGGGGTCGCTGGAACAGGTCCGCAAGTATGTTTCCGACAACATGAAGGAGGGCCACACCAGGGTGATCCTCCAGGCCGATGGCGAGGTACCGCACGGCGAGGTCCTCAAGGTCGCCGGCGCCGTCGCCCAGGTCGAGGGAATCACGGTCCATGTCGGCGTCCAGGAAGCGAAGGGCAACCCGTAACGGCGGGGTCCAAGAGATTCTGACGGGACGGGGACCGGCCCCGAGTCATTCGAAGTGCCCGGGCCCATCCTGTCAGGGGCTGTGAACAGACAGGGCAGAGCGGAGGGGGAAGGACCGTTGGCGATCTGGGACATCTTCCACGCGGAAAGCCTCGAGCTGGAGCGAGAACTGACCACGGAAGCCGTCCGCGCTGCGATGGCCGCCGGAACCCTTCGCGACGACGACCTCGTCCGACCCGCGGGCACCACCGCCTGGACCCGTCTGGGCGACATGCCCGAGCTGTCCGCGCCCCCGGCGAAATCGATCGCCGCGGCGTCCCCTCCTGCACCGGCGAAGGCCCCGCCCGCCGCGAAGACGCCTTCCACACCGCCGTCGGCCGCCGGACCCGAGCGCATTCAAGCTCACCGGCCGGCCCCGCCGGTTCCTCGGCCGCCGAGCAGTGACTTCGAGATCCGCGCCGACCTGCCCGAGCCGGCCTCGCTCAACGAGGCCCAGGCCGCCGCCACGGCCACCGACGACCTGCCTCCGAGCCCGCTCTGGAGGGAACTCGGCGGCGAGCCCGGTGACGTCGCGTTCCCCGTCCTGCCCCAGCCCCCGGGCGCAACGAACGAGCCGCCGTCGCCCCCCCTCGACGCCCTGATCGAGGACGACGAGGACGACTCCTCTGCCACCGCGGCCAGTGCCTGGGCGTGGGATGCCGAGGACGACGAGGATGAGGATGAGAAGCCTCCCGCCGCTGGGAGGCACCAGCCCGGCCAGCCGGCCGCCTTCGACGACCAGATCGAGATCCTCGACGACGACGGCCTCGAGATCCTCGAAGAGGATCACCTCGGCGCGGCGAGCCCCTATTCTCGCGAGGCGCACGGACACCGCGTGGACGACTCCAGCGTGGCCCTGCCGGTCGTCCCCTCCCGTGACTGGAACGAGGATCGAGCCCCGGTCCCCGACCCCGAGGAGGACGAGTTCACCTTCTCCCGCGGCGGGCCGATGACTGTCGAGGAACTCGACCTGGCCCCGATGGTCGACGTCGCCTTCCAGCTCGTCCTTTTCTTCATGGTCACGGCGACCACGATCCTGTACAAGACGCTGGAGATCCCCAAGCCCAGCAACGACGAGCAGCAAAGCGCCGTGCAGCAGTCGCGATCGCGCAGCCTGGAGGACCTCGAGAAGGACTTCGTCCTCGTCGAGATCGATGCAAGCGGCGCGTTCAAGATCGACGGCGAGCCCGTGGCGGCGAACCTCGAGGCCATCGCCGAGCGCCTCCGTACGGCGAGGGAAAAGACCGACCGCCGCGTGATGCTTCTCTCGGCCGAGCATCTCACGCGTCACAAGAACGCCGTGCTCGCCTACGACGCCGCTAACGAGATCGGCATGAGCATCACGATCGCCAAGCCCAGGGCGCCGGAGGGCCCGGCGCCCACCATCTTCCCCGGTCGCGCCGGGGGTGGAGGAGGTGCTGCCGCGGGCGCATCTGCATCCGTGCCGGCCGCCGCCGCCCCGATGCCTGCCTCACGGCCGCCCGCCGCCGCGCCCGCGCCGTCCGGAGGAGGCGTGCCTTTCTGATCGGTCCGTCCGGCTTCGCGGACCCGACCGCGCTGGTATCCCACGGCGAGACCGACCCCGCCGGGAAGCCGGACCGCAGGTTTCCCGCTCGATCGCGGGCCGGCAGAAGTGCGGGAAACCCTCGGTGCAGGAATTTGTCCGGGAGTGCGTCGACACTGCGCCATTTCCCCCCGGATTTTCTCGGGGTCTGGGCCTTTCGGCCTCGGACCCCGCCCTCGGCTCGCACGATCCCCTCGGACTTGCCCCAACGCTCCAGGCGCGACGCCAAATCTTCAGCAGATTATGCGTCAGGCAGATCAGTTGCCATTCGCCTGACACCTTCTCCATGCCTCTCAGCAGGAACCCCCGGATGCCACGCGCTCCCTTCGTCTGGCCGTAGCCGTTCACAGTGGAGTTGACAGTGTCTGTACTGTGGAATCCGCGCGCACCACGACGCACACCAATGGCTGAG